>JBIQML010000057.1:0-13798 GCA_044463405.1 Nakamurella lactea
AGCGCCGACAGGTCCGGACTCGCGCGCCGATCGGGCCGGTCGGGCCCATCCCCGGACGAGGCGGCGGCCTCCCGGAGCACCCCCAGCACGTGATCCAGCTCGGCCAGCGCCGCCCGGCCGGTCTCCGCGATGGCCTCCAGCGCGCGGCCCGCCGACGCCGTGTCCGGTTCCCTGTCCGGCTCGCTGCCCGACTCCCTGTCCGGTTCCCCGGGCGCGCCCAGCATCCGGCGGGCGGCCTCGGCCTGCAGCGTCGTCACCGTCAGGGCGTGTCCGACCGAGTCGTGCAGCTCGCGGGCCAGCCGGTTCCGCTCGGCCAGCTGCTGCGCGGCCCGCTGCGCCGCGGCCAGGTCGGCGGCCAGCCGCTCGGGCAGCGTCGGGGCCAGCGCGACGGTCGCCAGCCGGGCCAGCGCCGCTCCCAGCGCGACCACCAGGTACACCAGCGCCAGCAGGATCAGCAGGCCGACCGGCGGGGTCCACCAGGCCGGCGGCCCGGACGGCAGCAGCGACACCCGGCGCCACGGGGCGATCAGGAACCCCACCGCCGACGGGATGGCCACCAGGGTGGCCAGCGCCGCCACGCCGCCCAGCAGCATCGCCGCCGCCAGGTAGCCCAGCGAGCGGCGGCGCACCGGCCACCACGCCGCGGTGGCGGGGTCGGGGTCCGGCAGCCGGACGCCCAGCAGGGCGCGGGCCGCCGCCACCTCCAGCGAGCGCACCCCGGGGATCAACGTCACCGCTATCCCGCCGCCGACCGCCGGCACCAGCAGCAGCACCAGCGCGACCGGATCCATCCCCGCGCCCCGGGCCGACGTCGCCAGCAGCCAGCCCAGCGCCAGGTACGGCAGCAGCAGCACGGCGCCCAGCAGCAGGTGCACGTACCGCAGGTAGGTCACACCGTCGCGCAGCGGCGCCAGCAGGCGGGCCGGCGGGCGAGGGGCGTCGGGCATGCCATCGATGGTTCCAGACCCGTGCCCCGGGCGGGTCCCTCTCGCGGGGGAGGCGAATCAACCCGCAGCGGGAGGGGACGGGCGGTGACGGTGACCAGGGTGGAGGCCATGACAACGAACACCACTCCCGTGCTGCCCACGACCGACCGCGAATCCGGCAGCCGGGCCGTCCCGGCGGCGCCGGACGCCACGCAGCGGGCCGGCCGGCGCGACCTGACCCGGCTGCGCCGCGCGGCCGGCTGGGCCGCCGCCGCCGGAACCCTGCCCTACCTGACGCTCAAGCTGCTCTGGCTGACCGGGCACCCGGTCGGGTACCGGCAGCCGGGGTTCATGGACGACCTGCAGGGGCTGAACGCGGTGACGGTCGCCATGGACGCCGTGGTGATCGTGCTGGCCCTGGCGCTGAGCCGGCCGTGGGGGCGGCGGCTGCCGGCCTGGCTGGTGCTGCTGCCGGCCTGGGTGGGCACCGGGTTCCTGCTGCCGATGGTGGTGGTGATCCTGCCGGGCACGCTGGTGTCCCTGCTGACGTCCGGCGGATCCCCGGCGGGGGCCGCCGATCCGCTGCAGGACTGGGTGCGGCCGCTGGTGTACGGGGGATTCGCCTGGCAGGGCATCTTCCTGGCGATCGCGTTCGTGCTGTATGCGGCGGCCCGCTGGCCCGGCGAGACCGGCGCCGCCGGGGCCGCGGTCGGCTCGCGCGCCCGGGCGATCCTGCCGCTGCTGCGCACCCTGGCCGGCGGCGGCGCCGTGATGGTGGCGCTGTCGGTCGCGCTCGGCCTGGCCGAGACCCTTCCCGCGGCCGACGCCCCGTCGGTGATCAGCGAGCTGGTCAAGGCCGCCCTGGAGCTGGCCGGCCTGGCCGGGGTGCTGGCGCTGGTGCGGGACAGCGCGCGGCGCCGCCGGGCGGTGGCCGCCGGCTGGATCGGCTCCGCGGTGCTGTTCTCCTGGGGGCTGTGGGGGACCGTCGTCACCGTCGCCGAGACCCCGCTGGCGATCACCGGTCATCCGGCCGCCGCGCTGTCCGCGCTCACCGGGCTGCTGGGTGGCTTCGCCCTGGCGGTGGCCGGGCTGCTGGCGGTGGCCGGCACCGGCGTCGCCCGGCCGCCCGCTACGGTGGATCTGTGATCGATGCGTCGTGCCGGGCCACCCCGGCGTAGCCGACCCGATGCACAAGCGCGTGGCCGCCATCGACTGCGGCACCAACTCCATCCGGCTGCTGGTCGCCGACCTGTCGCTGTCCCCGGCGGGGGCGTACCTGATGGACGTGCACCGCGAGATGCGCGTCGTGCGGCTCGGCGAGGGGGTGGACGCCACCGGTCGGCTCGCCCCGTCGGCGCTGGACCGGACCTGGAGGGCGCTGGCCGACTACAACGCCATCCTGCGGGCCTCCGGGGCGGTGGCCGTTCGCATGACGGCGACCTCGGCGACCAGGGACGCCGCCAACACCGGCGAGTTCACCGCGATGGTGCACAAGACCCTCGGCCAGGACCCGGAGGTGATCTCCGGCGCCGAGGAGGCCGAGCTGTCGTTCCGCGGCGCGGTCGGCGACCTGCCGGCCGGCGACGGCCCGTTCCTGGTGGTCGACATCGGCGGCGGCTCCACGGAATTCGTGGTCGGCTCGGTGACGCCGGCGGCCGGCGGCGGCGGGGTGGAGCTGGCCGGGTCGGTCAGCCAGAACATCGGCTGCGTGCGCATCACCGAGCGGCTGCTGCCCTCGGACCCGCCCACGGCCGCGGAGGTGGCGGCGGCGCGGGCCTGGGCGCGGGAGATGGTCACCGGCGGGCTGGACGCGCTGCCGGCCGGGGCGCTGCGCTCGGTGCGGCGGGCGGTGGCGGTGTCCGGGACGGCGACCACGGTCGCCGCGGCGGCGCTGTCGCTGCCCAGCTACGACCCGGTGCGGATCCACCTGTCCCGGTTGCCGATCGGGGAGGTCCGGCGGGTGTCGGAGATGATGCTGGACGCCACGCGGGCGCACCGGGCCGCGCTCGGCTACATGCACCCGGGCCGGGTGGACGTGATCGGCGGCGGCTCGCTGATCCTGGCGACGGTGGCCGAGCTGGTGGCCGAGCGCACCGGCATCACGGAGGTGACGGTGTCCGAGCACGACATCCTGGACGGGATCGCGCTGTCCCTGGCGTGAGGGTGTGCCGGGCCGGCGAACCTAGGCCGACGACGCTGGCGGGGTCTCCGCGGGACGGCCCACGGTTTGCAGGATGGCGTCCACCACCCGGGTGGTCGGCGCCTCGGTGCCGTGCTCCGCGGCCAGCCGCAGCACGTGGCCGGTGAAGGCCTCCCGCTCCATCCGGCGGCCGGCGGCCAGGTCCTCGGCCATGGACGAGGAGATGTCCATGCGATCGGCGGTGCTCTGCACCTGCTCCCGGGCATCCGATGCCAGCGGTGCGCCCGAGGCGCGCGCCGCGTCGATGGCCTCGTCCAGCAGGGCGTCGAACAGCTCGGCGCCGCTGGGCGACCGGCGGATGGCGCCCAGCCGCTGCCGGGTGATCGCCGTGAGCGGGTTGAGCGCGCAGTTGAACAGGAACTTCTGCCACTTGGACGACAGGATGTCCTCGTCGATCACGCAGTCGGCACCGGCGGCGACCAGCGCATCCCGCAGCGGCCGCCACAGCGGCTGGGTGTCCCGACCCCGGTAGGGGCCGAACCGGATCCGGGCGTCGGTGCTGCGCTCGATCACGCCCGGGCCGAGCCGCTGGGCGCCGATGTACAGCACGCCGCTCAGCACGCGGTCGGCGCCGAACGCGGCGGCCAGCAGGTCCTCGTTGGCCACGCCGTTCTGCAGGCAGAGCACCCGGCCGCGCTCGCCGATCATCGGTGCGAGCGCGCCGATCACACCGCCCGTGTCGTAGGACTTGACGCACAGCAGCGCCACGTCCACCGGGTCGACCGGATCGCCCGCCCGGACCACGGAGGCCACCCGGGAGGTCGCCGTGCCGTCGGGACCGCGCACCGTGATCCCGTCACGCCCGATGACCTCCGCGGACCGGCCGCGGGCCAGCAATGTGACCGGGTATCCCGCGCCGGACAGCGCCGCCGCCAGGTACCCGCCGGTGGCGCCGGCGCCGACCACGCCGATCCGGAACTCGCTCATCCGCTGCCTCCCGCCGCAATCCTGATCATGCCCCCCGAGCCTGCCATGCGCTACGCGTCCGAGCCGGGGCCGTCCGTGCTGGGGCCGTCCGGGCTGGGGCCGCCGGTCGCCCAGGCCACGAACGCCGCCAGGTCCGCCGACTGCGCGATCCGGCTGGGCTCGTGCACGTACATCATGTGCCCGGCCGGGTAGTAGCGCCGGGAGATGTTGCGGCGCGCGGCATCCGGGATCCTCAGGTGCGCCAGCACGTGCTCGGCCCCGCCGAACGGGGTCGCGCCGTCGTAGTAGCCGAAGGCCACGTGCACCTTGCAGAACGGGTTGGCGCGCAGGGCCGAGGCCAAATCGTCGGCCACCGTCACCGACCTGCCCTCGAAGTCGGCGTACGACCACGGGTGCACCCGGTCGGTGAGGATCTCGTACGGCAGGTCGGAGTGGTACTCCAGCTCGGCGTGCAGGTAGTGGTTGGCGGCCGCCGTGTAGGGCGCCTGGATCGCCGCGTACGACGGGTCCACCGCCAGCCTCTCGGCGTTGCGGTCGGCGGGCCGCCCGGTGAACCGCCCGTCCAGCCGGCCGATCGAGATGCCTTGCGAGCGCAGCAGTTCGGCGAAGAAGTGCTGGTGCTCGATGCGCAGGTCCGCCCGGTCGACGTAGTCCTCGGCGAGCCCCGTGACCGCCGCCACCCGCCGCACCATGTCGGCCCGCTCGTCCGCGGTCAGTCGGGCGCCGCGGGCCAGCGCCCACGGGTAGTCCCGCTCGGCCAGCGCGACCGCTTCCGCCACCACGTCCTCCAGCGACCGGTCGGGGTGCTTGCCGTGGTAGTGCGCCAGCGCCGCGTAGGTCGGCAGGTAGTGCCCGTACGGGGCGTCGTTGTCGGGGGAGAACACGATGGAGCCCATGTCCAGCACCGAGGAGATCAGCATCACGCCGTTCAGCGCCATGCCGTGCCGGTCGGACAGGTGCCCGGCCAGCGCGGCCGCGCGCAGCGTGCCGTAGGACTCGCCGGCCAGGAACTTCGGCGACAGCCAGCGCCCGTTCCGGGTGGTCCACAGCCGGATCATCTCGGCCACCGCGTCCCGGTCGGCGGTGAAACCGTGGTAGTCGCCGGGCTTTCCGCCGGTGACGGGCCTGGTGTAGCCGGTGGACATCGGGTCGATGAACACCAGATCCGTGTGCGCCAGCAGGGTCTCGGGGTTGTTGACGATCCGGTACGGCGGCGGGACAGGGTCCTGGGCGTCGCCGGACAGCACCCGGCGCGGGCCCAGCAGGCCGAGGTGCAGCCACACCGAGGAGGAGCCGGGGCCGCCGTTGAAGGCGAACGTCACCGGCCGGGTCGCGGGGTCGGCGCCGTCGAGGGTGTAGGCGACCACGAACATCTCGACGGTCGCCCGGTGGCCGTCGAAGGTGCCGTCGGTGATCTTCTCCTCGCGCAGCACGATCCGGCCGGCGGTGGCGGTGTAGTCCAGCGCGCCGTCCGGCAGGTCGAGGTGGTGGCGGGTGGTGACGATCTGGTCGGCGGGCTCCCCGTGCCCGGGGCTGTCGCCGGCCGCGGGCTGGTTCCCGTCGGCGGCCTGGCTCCCCTCGGCGGGGTGTTTCCCGTCGGCGGGGTGGTTCCCGTCGGCCCCGTCACCGTCCGGTCTGCTGGTCTGCGATGCCATTCCTGAGACGATACGGCGGTGACGATGCCCACCGGCCGCCGCCCGCGGATCACCCTGCTGATCAACCCGGTCGCCGGGCGGGGCGCGGCGGTCCGGGCGGGGGAGGTCGCGGCGCGGGTGCTGTCCACCGGTGCCGAGCTGACGGTGCTGCGCCCGGACGGCGGGCCGACCGGGTCGCTGGACTGCCTGCGACACGCGGTGGGGGAGCGACCGGACGCGGTGGTGGTGTGCGGCGGCGACGGGATCGTGCACCTGGCGGCGAACGTGCTGGCCGGCGGTGACGTGCCGCTCGGGGTGATCCCCAGCGGCACCGGCAACGACGCGGCCGACGTGCTGGGGGTCTCGCACCGGCCGGAGGTCGCCGCCGGGCAGGTGCTGGCGTCGCTGGCCGCCGGGTGGGTGCGGCGCATCGACGTGGGGCGCTGCGACGGCCCGCCGCTGCTGCCGGGGACCGACCGGGCGTTCGTCGGGCTGCTGTACGCCGGATTCGACTCCGCGGTGAACGACCGGGCGAACCGGATGCGCTGGCCCCGCGGCGCCGCCCGGTACAACCTGGCGCTGGCCGCGGAGACCATCCGGCTGCGGGCCCGGCCGTTCCGGCTGTCGCTTGCTGCTCACGATGGTGGTGTGACCGAGTTGGCGGTGCCGGCGACGCTGGTGGCGGTCGGCAACGGAGCGCAGTACGGCGGCGGCAAGCGGATCGCGCCGCACGCCCGGTGGGACGACGGGATCCTGGGGGTGACGGTGATCGGCCCGGTGTCCCGGCTGACCCTGGCCCGGCTCGCCCCGACGCTGCCGCGGGGCGGGCACGTCGGGCATCCGGCGGTCCGGTTGTACCGGGCGCGGGAGGTCGTTCTGGACGCCGCGGACACGGTCGCCTATGCCGACGGCGAGCCGGTGGGGCCGCTGCCGATCCGGGCCTGGGTGCAGCCCGATGCGCTGCCGGTGCTGGCGCCGGTGCTGGTGCCGGTTCCGGGGTCGGCGGGCGCCGTTTGACAACGGCGATTTCAGGGGTAAGCCAGATGGTAGACATCCGAGAACACGGGTCCCCCACGAGGAGTGGATCGGTGATGAGCCTGACCGAACGTGAGCGCCGCTGCCTGGAGGACCTTGCCCAGGAGATCATGCGGGACGACCCCATCCTGGCGCGGATGCTCACCCGGGGCCGATGGTTGCCCCGGCGGGCCAGGCTGTGGGTGGCCGGGATGGCGTTCCTGGCCAGCAGGCGATGGTGGCAGTGGCTGTTCGTCGTCGTGATGGTCGGCGGCGTGGTGGTGCTGCTGGCCACCGTCGAGGCGCCCAGGCCCGTGGTGGTGACGGTGGGGGCCGGAATCCTGGCGATCGGGTCGGCCTTGCTGTGCGGGATTCGGCTACTGGTGCATCACAGGCGGCGCCGGGCCGTTCCCTGACCGGGTTTGACACCATGGCTGGGTGACGTCCCGCTCGCCCGATCCCCGCACCGCTCCGCTGCGGGCCGCGCCGGCCGGCTCCCTGGACGAGCTGGACGAGTTGGTGACGACCTGCCGGGCCTGCCCCCGGCTGGTGGCCTGGCGGGAAGCGGTGGCGGCGGCGCCCCGGGCGTCGTTCGCCGACTGGACCTACTGGGGCAAACCGGTGCCCGGCTTCGGGCCCTCCGATGCGCGGATCCTGATCGTGGGCCTGGCGCCGGCGGCGCACGGGGCCAACCGGACGGGCCGGATGTTCACCGGCGACCGGTCGGGGGACTTCCTGTTCGCGGCGCTGCACCGGGTGGGGCTGGCCTCCCAGGCGCACTCGGTGTCCGCGGACGACGGGCTGACGCTGACCGACGTGCGGGTCACGGCCCCGGTGCGCTGCGCCCCGCCGGCCAACAAGCCCACCACGGTGGAGCGGAACACCTGCGCGCCGTTCCTGGCCCGGGAGCTGGAGCTGATGGCGCCGACCGTGCGGGTCGCGCTGGTGCTGGGTGGCTTCGGCTGGCAGGCGCTGCTGGGGACGTTGGCCCGTTCCGGATGGTCGATCCCGCGGCCCCGGCCGGTGTTCGGGCACGGCGCGGTGGCGGTCGTCTCCCGGGGTGCGCAGACGGTGACCCTGCTGGGGTGCTTCCACGTCAGCCAGCAGAACACCTTCACCGGGCGCCTCACCCCGGCGATGCTGGACGAGGTCCTGGCGCGGGCGCTGGAGCTGGCCGGCGACGATTCGGCGGGGGACTCTGTACTTGCCCGGCCGGACCGGGCAAGTTCCCGGCCCGGGGCTGAGTCCGGTCGGCAGTAGCCTCCGAGCGCTTGGTGATCTCGAGGGGCGCCCGGCGGCCACGTAGTCTTTGTGTGCCGTTCTCGCACCAGGTGCTCGCCCCCGTAGCCCAACCGGCAGAGGCAGGCCACTTAAAATGGTCACAGTGTGGGTTCGAATCCCACCGGGGGCACTTTTCGCAGGTCAGAGCGTTCTAGGCGCTCGGCTAGTGATATGGTAAGGCCGCGACTGCACGTAAACTGCACACTTTGAATCGGAAGTCGGGCACAAAATGAGTCGTCGACCGCGGATTGCACCGGGCCAGATCGGTGACGTGTCGGTGCTTGCCTGGGGAGTTCCGGCGGGCACCTGGGGAACCCCGAGGAGCGGTGACGAAGTATCCGCCGACCCGCCATCTGCCGGATATGCGTCCGATCCCGGCTCGGACGGTGGCGGCTCGGCCGGTGGTGACCCTGCCGGCCACGGCTCAGGCGCAGCCGGCAAGCCCAGGGTGGTGCCGCGCCCACTGGGCGACGACGGCGAGCCGGGGGAGTATCCGCGCGGTTGGCGAGCCGGCGGTTCCTACAAGATCATGTGCCCGGACGGGGTACAGGAGTGGACGCTGCTCTCCTGGCGGGCCCTCGTCCGGTGGCGCGACACCGACGGGCAGCTGCACATGGTCCGCAAGTGGGCCTCCACCCGGACCCGGGTCGCGGAGGAGGCACGCGCCGAGGCCGTCCGGCAGCTCGAGGCGGACCAGGCAGCCCGGGACGCGGCGGCCGCCGCGGGGACGGCCGCTGCGCGTGACGCAGCGGCCGGCGACGTGACGACGACGGTCAACGATCTGGTGGACGCGGTGATGAGGGAGCACGTGCCGTCGCTGTCCGAGCGCACCCGGGAGGAGTACGCCCGCATCCGGATCCAGATGAACGACCCGTCGCTGCCGCCGATGCTCGGCGAGCTGCCGCGCTCGATCGACGCCGGGGCGGCCCGGGCCTGGATCGAGGCGTTCGTGCACGCCCACGGGGCGAGCAGCGCCGCGCGGGCAAAGGCGCTGCTGGCCAAGGCGCTGGATCGGGCCACCGAGTCGAAACAGCTGCGTACGCCGGTCAATCCGATCCGCGCGGTGCCCGGGGCGATCAACCCGAAGGCACGCCGTCGCGCCGGAAAGCTCACCAAGGACGCGCCCAGCGACGACGCCGTCGCCGACCTGCTGGCCCGGCTGGCCGCTGATCCGTTGGCCGGGCTGCCGTCGGGCAAGCGGCGCAAGGCGGCGGCCGGGCAGGCGGGCCAGCAGCCCGGGAACCCGCTGGACGTCGCCGACATCATCCTGATCTCGTTCCTGGCCGGGCTGCGAGTCGGCGAGATCACCGCGCTGCGCTGGCAGGACCTGACGCTCACGCCCGGGCACGGCGCGATCAGCGTCACCGGCACCATCGCGACGGTGAAGGTGCGGCGGGACGAGTCCGGGCGGAAGATGCCGGGATCCGGAACGCACCGGCGAGCCGGCACCAAGTCTCCGGCCGGGATCCGGGTGGTGCCGATCCCCGACGACGTGGTGGCGAGGTTGCTGGAACGGGCCGAGACGCTCGGCGTCGACCCGACGGCGCTGGACGACCGGGCGAGGCCGGTGTTCCCCAGCCCCGGCAAGCGCGGCCCGGACGGCAAGCCCCCGGTCGACGCCTGGCGGGACCAGTCGAACGTGTCCGCGGCGATCCGGGCTGCCTACGACCGGCACGGCTGGCCGTGGGCGTCCAGCCACACCGGGAGGCGCTGGCGCGCGACGTCGTTGCTGGAGCGCGGATACGGGGCGCGGCAGGTCGCCGAGCTGCTGGGCCACGAGAGCCCCAAGACGACGTGGCAGTACGCCCGGCCTCGTGGTGCGGAGGCGCTGCGGGCGGGACTTGACGTCGTGCGCCAGTAGAGGCGGCGTCTCGACACGTGGGCTCGGAGCAATCTGAATATCAGAAAGTGTGACTATTGGAGGAGCGATGGTTCGGGCTGTCGTGAGGGCGCGAGGGCAGATCACCCTGCCCCGGGAGGTCCGCGAGGCGCTGCACGTCGACGAGGGCGACGACATCGCCTTTGTGGTTGAGGGCGGGCATGTGACCATGCGGGGGCTCAAGTCGATCCCGGCCGATCAAGCATGGTTCTGGAGCGACGACTGGCAGGCGGGCGAACGGGAAGCCAGTGGACAGCTCGCGCGCGCCGAAGGCTCCGTCTTCGAGGATGGTCCCGCCTTCCTCGACTCCCTGGCGTAATGCGGACGTACCAGCGACTGCCCCGCTTCGACATCGACTGGGAGACCCTCACGCCTACTGAGCGGCAGCGGTTCCGCGCGGCGGTTGGCCGATTCATCGAGGATCTGGAGGCCGGTCGGCCATTTCGCGCTGGCTTGCGAGTCAAAGGCGTACAGGGGACGGCGAACGTCATGGAGATGACGTTCGCTCCCGATGGCCGGAGCCACCCGGCAGTTCGGGATAGAGGTGAAACCGGGCGAGCCGCATGTCGTGTGGCGCCGGATCGGCACGCACGCGATCTTCCGGTCGCCCTGACTGGCCCGCTCCGGCGACGGATGCCCGGCTATCCGGCACTCGGCTTCCAAAACGACGCAGATGACACCGAGTAGCAGGAACGCTCAGTTCAGCTCGCGTTGAGCCTGGCTTCGAGGGCCTCTCGGGCGAGCGCGGAGACGGACTTTCCTTCGCGCTGGGCGACCTGTTCGGCCTTGGCCCGCAGGTCGGTGGGCAGGCGGAATGCTATTGACGGCGACCGTGTGCCGGGTTCGCCGAGTGATGGTCGCCCCGTCTTGGCGCGGATCTCATCGGCGAGTTCGTCGGCGACCGCGTTGGTCAGTCGCCGGCCGTCGGCGAGGCGCACTTCTTCAGTGTCGAGATCGACGGTCGGGCCGACTTCGGTCACGTGGTAGCGCTTACGCGTCATCGTCGCCTCGCTTCCTTCGGTATCGGTAGGGCATGACGTGGGTGATGAGTAGATATGACTCGTTGTGCTCGTCAGTCAGCTCGAGACCCAAGACTTCGAGCACGTCGCCGCGATCATCGGCTCCAACCCAGCGGAGACCCTGGTTACCGCTGCTCAGAGTGACTTTCTCGGCGTCGGCTGACTCGAGAACGTGCCGGACATGAGCGCTGCCGATGCGTCGCTTGCGCGCCGCCTGCGTCACTCGCATCCGCACACCCACTATTGTGTCAAACACAAGTCTTTTGAGCAAGGGAATTGGCTGTCAGCAGCCTCCCGCTCGATCCGGTTGAGTGCCCCGGTGCTGGTCAAGGAACTGCGCGATCTTCAAAGTCGTTGAAACGCCGGAGCGAGTTCGTCGAAACGCAGGAGCCCTGCGCATACGGCGCCGCCGGCGTGTCCGTGGCTCGTCAGCGCTCGTCACATTCAGACACGTACGACGTCCCGCGACCGCGGTGTTCAGCATTTTGAGCAGGAAACGTACCGTTACAGGGTACGATTTCCGCAGGAGGTTTCGACGATGCCACGGACAACGGGCATACCCGTTGAACTGGCGCGCGCGCCCCTGCGCACGGTGCGCGCGCGCGACGTGACCGCTTACGCCCATCCCCGAGCACAGCTTGCCCGGCTGGAGCAGCGTGGTGTCATGCACCGCCTCGCTGACGGCTTCTTCACGACCGTTCCGCAAGATCGGGTCGGAGGATCCTGGCTGCCCACCCTCGAGGGTGCAGCCGCCGGTATCGCAGCAGCCGAGTTCGGGGAGCGCGGCTTTGCCCTCATGGGCCTGAGCGCCGCACGCATGCACCGAGCGCTTCCACGGGCGCTCGCCGCCGCATTCGTGGCTGCGCCGCGTCGACGCCAGAGAATGCGGCTGAGCGACCGCGATGCCGTCATCTACTTCCGGCAGAGGGACCTGGATCTCCTCCACGTCGAACTCATGCCTACCGATCTCGGGGAATGCCTGGTGACCAAGCCCGAGCAGACCGTGCTCGACCTGGCGCACGCGCGGCACGACCCCGCAGTCGACGCCGACGTTCACGCAGCGATCCGATCTCTCCTGGCGCGGTGCGATGACGCCACCTTGGCCGAGGTCGCAGGCAGCCAACGACTCGGCCGAGCGTTCGCGCACGTGAGGGGAATGATGCGGACGGCGTGACCAGGATCGATGAGCTCCGGTCACATGACGTGCGCCCGCGTTCAGCAGTGACCTGTTGGACGACCCGGTCAACTGGCGTCGCGTTCTTGATCGAGCCGCTCCAACAACCACGACCGCGCCATGGTGGGCATGGACAGGTGGTGCTTTCGCGCAAGCCCCTGCAGCTCGCTGAACTGCTCGTCGGTCAGACGGATGTTGAACATCCGGCTCGGCCTGTTTGGTGGTCAGAAGCCGGTTGCCGTCCAGGGTTTCGCCGCCGACTACCGGTGACGGTGCCGAAGTGGCCCCGGGTGTCCCGGCGAGGTGGCTCTGGGAGACGCGTACATCAGTGGACCGAACCGAGAGCGACCCCCAACACGAATCCAGGGACGACCTGTAGTATGAACTGCACGAGCTGGTCGATCGCCAACGAATCGTGAGGAGGTTCGAGATGCCTACGGCTACCCCGCGCGCGAGGCCCCGTGCGACCCCGTCACCGCTATACCGGCACGTCGTCGCCGACGCCCGGCGATCGCTGTCCGTCTCGGAGATCGGCGCCATCACCGGGGTCGGTGATCGCGCGGTTCAGAAGTGGGCACAGGGCGCCACCAAGCCGGAGGGCAGCAGCAGGGATCGCCTGTTGGAGCTGAAGTACGTGATCGAGCAACTCGCGGACGTGTACGACGACGAGGGCATCGAGATCTGGTTGCACGCTCGGCAGCGGGCGTTCGACGGTAGGAGTCCGCTGGACCTGCTGCGCGAGGGACGGTTCGAAGAGGTTCTGCGGGTCGTCGAGCGCCTGGCCGGCGGTCCCCGGCGGTAGCGGATGGATCGGCTACTGGTCGAGCGCGTTGCCGGGGTCGCGACCAGAAGCGTGCACGGGACGTTTCACCGGCACGCCGCCCCGAATCGGGACGCGTTCGCCGGTGGCACCGACGGCCGCTGGGGCCGAGATTTCGCCGTCATCTACCTGGGACGCCCGCCCGACTCGGTCGTGGTGGAGGCGTACCGGCACTTGGTCGAGGAGGCCGGCGTTCCGCCCGAGCGTGTCCGCCCGCGGGTCTTCTACACCGTCCGGGTGGGCGTTCAACGCGTCCTGGACCTGACCGTCGCCGAGCACCGCGACGCGGTTGGTCTGGGCGTCGCCGATCTGCAGACCGAGGTCGACGACTTCGCAGCCTGCCAGGCCGTCGCAGGGGTGGCTCATCATCTGGGGGTGCACGGCATCCTCGCGCCCTCGGCCAGCGGACTCGGGCAAACGCTGGCCATCTTTCGCTCACTGGTGACGGCAGCCGAGCTTCCCGTCGTGACCTCCCAGGAGCTGTGGACCGGCCTTCCCGCCGACCCGCGCCGGGACCACACCGTTCGCGAATAGCGCGTCAGCGCAGATTCAGCTCCCATCACCTCAACTTTGCGCCGACCGGTGTCGCGCAGCTGTGGTGCCTGTGCACGTAGCGCTCACCCCTGGTCGAGGGTGGTGACGCGGTGCTGCTGTTGCCAGGCGATGAGGTCCGCGAGCCGGTAGGCGACGGAGCCGCCGTGGACCTTGATGAAGGCCGGGCCCTTGCCGGCGCAGCGCAGGTTCTCCAGGCCGTGCGGGGAGTAGGTGGTGTACTCCGCGGCCTGCTTGGTGGTCAGAAGCCGGTTGCCGTCCAGCGTTTCGTCGCCGACCGCCGGTGACGACGCCGAGCTGCCGGAGGCAGCCCCGGCGAGGTGGCGCATGGTGGGCGTGCTGGTCATCGTGACATCCCCCTCATCGGACGTT
>JBIQML010000058.1:0-13630 GCA_044463405.1 Nakamurella lactea
CCGCAGCCAGGCGGCGTCCGAGGTGCGCGCCGGCAGCGGGATGTTCACCGCGGTGCCGGCGGCGGCGCCGCGCCCGCACTCGGAGGCGAAGCCGGTGCCGGGCCACAACGCCAGCGGCGTCTCGTGGATGGACACCGTCAGCACCCGCGGATCGTGGTAGAAGACGTGCTGCACGCCGTCACCGTGGTGCACGTCCACATCGACGTAGGCGACCCGCTGCACACCCTCGGCCAGCAGCGTCGTGATGGCCAGCGCGGGGTCGTTGTAGATGCAGAAGCCCGAGGCCGCGTCGGGCATGGCGTGGTGCAGGCCCCCGGCGATGTTGACCGCGCGGTCCACCTCGCGGCGGGCCACCGCCCGGGCCGCCGTCACCGACCCGCCGGCGATCAGCGCCGCCGCGTCGTGCATGCCGGGGAAGGTGGGGTTGTCCGAGGTTCCCAGGCCGTGCCCGACCCGGTCGGCGCGCCCGGACGCCGAGGCGCGGCGTACCGCCTGGATGTAGCCGGGGGTGTGCACGGTGGCCAGCACCTCGTCGTCCGCGGGCTCCGGTGCGGTGGTCTCGATGCCGTCGGTCACGCCCAGGTCGCCCGCCAGCCGCCAGGTGAGCTCCCAGCGCAGCGGATGCAGCGGGTGCGAGCCGCCCAGTTCGTAGCGCAGCATCGCCGGGTCCCAGATCACCAGCGGCCGCGTCATGGCTGCAGGGTAACCGCGGACGGGCCGCCTCGGCCGGGTCGCGGCCGGTTCAGCCGGACTGCACCGGCCTTCCCAGCGCGCACCAGCCGGAGTACGAGCCCGGGTACAGCGCGATACGCCGGCCCACCAGCTCGCCGGCCAGCACCAGGACGCAGGCGGTGACGCCGGAGCCGCAGGACGCCGCAGCGGCGGCGCCCGGGCCGGCCCCCGCGGCGTCCAGCGCGGCCGCGAGGTCCTCGGCGGCGCGCAGCCGGCCGTCCGGCTCGTGCAGCGCCGCCAGCGGCAGGTTGGCCGCGCCCGGGATGTGCCCGGCCACCGGGTCGATCGGCTCGGTCTCACCTCGGTAGCGCTCGGGTGCCCTGGCGTCCAGCAGCACCGATCCGGCGCCGGATGCCAGCGACGCGGCGCCATCGGCGTCCACGACGGGCATGCCGCCGGGACGTACCGTCACCGTCCCGTCCCGTGCTGCCGGTCCCCCGCCCGCCTGCACCGGCCGGCCATCGCCCGTCCAGGCGCGGTAGCCGCCATCCAGCACCGCCACGTCGGTCAGGCCGGCCCAGCGCAGCAGCCACCAGGCTCGCGCGGCCGACGAGGCGTCCTGCTGGCCGTAGACCACCACCGGGGTGCCGTCGTGCACGCCGGCCCGGCGCAGCACGACCTGCAGCACGGCGGGCTCGGGCAGCGGGTGCCGGCCCTGCGTGCCGTGGGCCTGGTCCGGCGGGCCCGCCAGATCGGCGTCCAGGTCCACGAACACCGCGCCGGGCAGATGTCCCGCCCGATAGGCGTCCCGGTCGGCGCCGGCCAGCGTCCAGCGCACGTCCAGCAGCACCGGGGGCGATGCCGAACCGAGCCGCTCGGCGAGCGTGTCCGGATCGATCAGCGGTGAGGCCACCGGGGTCGGGTTGTCGCCACCGGGGTGATCGGCACGATCGGGCTGCGCTGCGGGCACCATGGCGTGATTGTCCCAGGCGGAGCAAAGGCCGGTAGGATCGGATACGGGCCGATATCTTCCGGGCAACGGGTGTGCCCGCTGGGAGGGACGCGCGTTGAACGACCTCATCGACACCACGGAGATGTATCTGCGGACCATCTTCGAGTTGGAGGAGGAGGGCATCGTCCCGCTGCGCGCCAGGATCGCCGAGCGGCTCGGGCAGAGCGGACCCACGGTCAGCCAGACGGTGGCGCGGATGGAGCGCGACGGCCTGCTGGTGCTCTCCGGCGACCGGCACCTGGAACTCACCGACTCGGGCCGGGAGCGGGCCACCTCCGTGATGCGCAAGCACCGGCTGGCCGAGCGGCTGCTGCTGGACGTGATCGGCCTGGACTGGCAGGACGTGCACGTGGAGGCCTGCCGGTGGGAGCACGTGATGAGCGAGCAGGTGGAGCAGCGGCTGGTCGACCTGCTGGGCAGCCCGCACACCTCCCCCTACGGCAATCCGATCCCCGGTCTGGACCATCTCGGGGTGGACGCCCCGCCGCCGAGGGAGACCTACGCGGACCTGATCGGCGCGGACGAGGCGGCCCAGCGCGGCGGGCGATTCGAGGTCCGGCGGATCATCGAGGTGGTGCAGAACCGGCCGGATGCCATGGCGCTGCTGCGCAAGGGCGGCGTGGTGCCCGGGGCGACGCTGGAGTTCACCGGCGGCGGCGGGGTGATCACCGCGTCCGGTGACGCCTCATCGGTGGAACTGCCCGCCGATGTTGCGTCCGGCGTTCACGTGCGGGCGGCCTGAGGCGTTCCCACACCCAACGCGCTCGGGCCGGTCAGCGCGCCGACGGGCGATGCGGCCGCAGACCCAGCCGGGCGATGACCTCCGCGGCGATCTCGCTCGGCGTGCCCGCGACGTCCACGTCGATGGACCGCTCGTCCGGACCCGGCGGCTCCAGGTCGGCGATCTGCGAGTGCAGCAGCGAGGCCGGCATGTAGTGGCCGTGCCGGGCGGCGATCCGAGTGGCGATCTGCTGCGGGTCGCCAGTCAGGTGCACGAAGACGACGTGCTCGCCACGCAGCAGGTCCCGGTAGCTGCGCTTGAGCGCCGAGCAGGTCACGATGCCGGGCCGACCCGCGTCCGTGTGTTCGGTGATCCACTCCCCGACGCGTCGCAGCCACGGCCAGCGATCCTCGTCGGTCAGCGGATGTCCGGACGCCATCTTGCGGACGTTGGCCTCGGGGTGGAAGTCGTCACCCTCCGCCAGGTCCCAGCCCAGCCGGGTGGCCAGCAGACCGGCCACCGTCGACTTGCCGGAGCCGGACACCCCCATCACCACCAGCACGGGCTGCTGGCCCGTCGGCGCAGGGGACACAGTCGGCACGACGGGCACGGATGGCCGGACAGGGGGCACAGGCGGCACGGTGGGCACAGTGGGCACAGCGCGATCGGCGGCGTCCGTGTCGATCTCGGACATCCGCACCTCCGCTCGGCCGGCGACGGCCGCCGGCCTGATCAGCGACGCTACCGGAGAGCCGGACGGTAGCGTTGCGGCAGTGTCCAGGATGCAGAGCACCGACCCGGCCGTGGTCGCCCACGGTGTGGCGCCGCAAGCGGCGGGCGTGGCGCACGCGGCCGACGTGCTGGCCGGTCGCCGCACGGTGGTGCTGACCGGGGCCGGGGTGTCGACGGACTCGGGAATCCCCGACTACCGCGGCCCGGACACGCCGCGCCGTTCCCCGATGACCATCGCCGAGTTCCGCGCCGGACCGGCCGCGCGGCAACGATACTGGGCGCGCAGCCACGTGGGATGGGCACGGATGAGGGCGGCGCGACCCAACGGCGGGCATCACGCGCTGGCCAGGCTGCAGGCGGCAGGGGCGGTGACCAGCATCGTCACGCAGAACGTCGACGGGCTGCACCAGGCCGCCGGAAGCGACCCGGTGATCGACCTGCACGGTCGGCTGGACACCGTGGTCTGCCTGGACTGCGGGACTCGCAGCCCTCGGATCGAGCTGCAGCGGCGGCTGTCCGAGTTGAACCCGGGTTTCGGCGGTGACGGGGATCCGGCCAGCGCGGACGTCACGGTGAATCCGGACGGTGACGCCGAGATCGCCGACACCTCGGGGTTCGTCGTTGCGGAATGCCTGCGCTGCGGCGGGATCCTCAAGCCGGACGTGGTGTTCTTCGGGGAGAACGTGCCCGCGGAGAAGGTGCGCCGCAGCTACACCGCGGTGGAGGCGGCGGAGGCCATGCTGGTGGCCGGCAGTTCCCTGACCGTGATGTCTGGGCTGCGGTTCGTCAAGCGGGCGGCGGCGCGGCGCATCCCGGTGGTGATCGTCAATCGGGGCGCGACCCGCGGGGACCCGCTGGCCGACCTGGTGCTGGATGCCGGGTGCACCCCGACGCTGGAGGAACTGGCGGACCGGCTGGCCTGAGGGTCGGGAGTCGCCCGGTGCTCGGTGCGGACGGCTCGGGCGGGATACTCATCGATGGCGCGCCGGCGATCCGGGGAGAGTGACGTGACGGACGATCTACTGGTCAACCAGACCGGGCCGGTCCTTCAGGTCACCTTCAACCGGCCGCTCCAGCGCAATGCCATGACCTGGGAGATGTACGACGGGGTCGTGCAGGCGTGCGACCGGGCCGACGGCGAGGACTCCGTCCGCGTTCTGCTGCTGCGCGGGGCCGGCGACGAGGCCTTCGTCGCCGGTACCGACATCGGTCAGTTCCGCGACTTCCGCGGCGGCGACGACGGCGTGGTGTACGAGCGACGGATCGGCTCGGTGCTGGAGCGGCTGGAGAGCGTCCGCGTTCCCAGCGTCGCCGCCATTTCCGGATACTGCATCGGTGGTGGGCTGTCACTGGCGGCGGCCTGCGACATCCGGATCGCCAGCGCGACGGCGAGATTCGGCGTGCCCGTGGCCCGCACGCTGGGCAACTGCCTGTCCGTGCGCACGCTGGCGCTGCTCACGCAGCATCTCGGACCGGCGCGCACCCTGAACCTGCTGTTGCAGGCCAGGCTGATGGACGCCGAGGAGGCCGCCGCGGCCGGATTCGTCACCGTCTGCGATCCGGCCGAGCTGGACGATACGGTCGCCGCCACCACCTCGCGGCTGACGTCGAACGCGCCGTTGACGATGTGGGCGGCCAAGGAGATGGTCCGGCGCCTGCGGTATTCCGGGATACCCGACGCCGACGACGTCGTCCGAACCGTGTACGGCAGCGAGGACTTCCGAACCGGCGTGCAGAGCTTCCTGGCCAAGCGGAGACCGCAGTGGCGGGGCCGATAGGCCGCTCACCGACCGCGCCAGCGATCGGCGCTCGCCGGCCCGCATCCCGAGGAACGCACATGACCCAACGTTTCGTGGCCAACTGCTCCACGCTGTTCACCGAATTGCCGCTGCTGCGCCGGCCCGAGGCGGCCAGCGCCGCGGGCTTCACGGAGATCGAGTTCTGGTGGCCGTGGCCGCACTGCGCCACCCCGCCGGATCGCGACATCGACGCCTTCGCCTCGGCGATCGAGCGGGCGGGCGTGCGCCTGGTCGGCCTGAATCTCTTCGCCGGCGACCTGTCCTCCCGCGATGCCGGCGTGCTGTCCGTGCCCGAGCGCCGCACCGAGTTCACCGACAGCGTCGAGGTCGCCATGCGGATCGGCGCGCGTCTCGGCGTGTGCGGGTTCAACGCCCTGTACGGCACGCGGATCCCCGATATGGCGCCGCAGGATCAGGACGCCGTCGCCACCGACAACCTCCGGTACGCCGCGCGGGCTGCCGCGCGCATCGACGCCGCCATCTGGGTGGAGCCGCTCAGCGGGCGCGAGCGCTATCCGATCCGTACCGCTGCGGATGCCGCCGAGGTCATCGCGCGCGTCCGGGGCACCGACGACGGGGCGGACAACGTCCGGTTGCTGGCGGACGTCTATCACCTGGCCAGCAACGGTGACGACGTTCCGGCGGCACTCACCGAGCACGCCGCGCTGTTGGGCCACGTCCAGTTCGCCGACGCACCGGGCCGGGGTGTCCCCGGGTCCGGGCGGCTGCCCTTCACGGATTACCTTCGCACCCTCGACCGGGTCGGTTACCGCGGCCGCGTCGCGTTGGAGTTCCTGCCGAACGGGTCCACGACGGACGACTTGGCCCGGATGGACCTGCGGGGAACCGCCTGAGCGGCAGCCCGGCCGCCGGCACTGCCCGACGCGCCCCGACGCTCCGGAGCGCTCAGATCCACGCGGCCCGCTGGTCACTATTACGCAACGTAACGATCCCAACGCCGTGATCTGTGCAATCCGTGACCGGATCACGCGTCCAGCGGGAGGACAATACGAGAGTCCGGGCGACGACCGTGCAGGGCGGTTTCCGCGGAACGGGCAGGCAGGGCGTGTGCAGAACATGAGTCGTTCGACCGGCAGGACCCGCCGGGCGGTCCGGCGCGCGGCGGTCGCTGCCACCGCCGTCGCGATGCTGATCGCCACCGCCGGGTGTGTCGCCGCCGGCTCGGCCGGTGTGCGCGGGGCCGCCCACCGGGGACCGGCAGACCCGGTGACGTCGCTGTCGTCGGGCACGGGCTCGGGCCACGCCCGGGTGACCGTGCCACCCATCGCGCCGTCGGCACCGGCATCGCCGGCGACGGCATCGGCGGGGACTCCGTCACCGTCCGACCCTCCGGACCCCTCCACGCACGGGACGCCGCCCGATCCGGCCACAGCGACCCCCGACGTGTCCCGCCACCCGTCGCCGATGCGCATCGCCGGGCCGGCCGCGCACATCAGCACGAACGTGAGATCCGGCGCCGCGATCAACCCCATCACCCCCGTCACCGTCCACGCCACGCACGGATCGCTCACCGCGGTGCACCTGGTCAACCCGGTGGAACATCGCGCGGTATCCGGCAGGTTCTCCCAGCACCACCGCAGCTGGACCTCCACCGAGGTGCTGGGCTACGGCAAGGACTACCGGCTGTCCGCCACGGCCGTCAACGCCCACGGCGAACCGACAGCCAGCCACACCGACTTCGGCACCATCACCCCGGACAACCAGACGCTGCCCTCCTTCCGGACGATCGAGGGCGACCCGCTGGCGGACGGCGGGACGTTCGGCGTCGGCATGGTGGTCGTGGTGCACTTCGACGAGCCGATCTCCGACAGGGCCGCGGCGCAGCGGACGCTGCACGTGACCACCAGCCCGCACGTCGCCGGCGCCTGGAACTGGGTCGACGACCAGGACGTGCACTGGCGGCCGAGGCAGTTCTACCGTCCGGGCACCACCGTGGCGGTGGCCGCCGACGTGTACGGCAAGGACCTCGGCGACGGGCTGTTCGGCCAGTCCGACGAGAGCGTGGCGTTCACCATCGGACGCAGGCAGGTGACCTACGCCTACGACAACGCGCCGGACGGGGTGGACAAGGTCGTGGTGAAGGACGGTGACGGCCACACCGTGCGGACCATGAACACGTCGATGGGCAAGCACGGCGGCGTCACCGTGAACGGCCGCTACATCAACTTCTACACGCTGGACGGCACCTACACGGTGATCGGGCACGAGAACCCGGCGATGATGTCGTCGGCGAGCTATGGCCTGCCGGCCAACGCTCCGGGCGGCTATGCGCCGGAGCCCATCTACTGGTCCACCCGGATCAGCACCGGCGGCATCTACCTGCACGAGTTGGACTCCACCGTCTGGTACCAGGACCACGGCGAGGACGTCTCGCACGGCTGCCTGAACCTCAACCACGACAACGCGCAGTGGTTCTACCAGCACTCCCTGATCGGCGACCCGGTGATCATCAAGGGTGCGCCGGGCGCACCGAAGATCGACATCTGGGAGGGCGGCGACTGGAGCGTGCCCTGGAAGTCCTGGCTGGCGGGCAGCGCGCTGCACTAGCGGGCCCTGCCCGGGGACAGTCGTCACGGCGGCGGGGCCGATGGGCCGGGCCGGTCGTGGCAGGGTCGGCGGGACCGGCGGTCAGCGGTCCCGCAACGCCGCGACCCGCGCCACCAGCGCCGCATCGTCCCCGGTGTCCACCTCGAGGACCTTGTCGCGGGAGCGCTCACCGGACACGATCCGCACGTCGCGGGCCCGCAGGTCCAGCGCCGCGGCCAGCGCCTCGCAGACCGCGGCATTCGCCCGGCCGTCCACCGCCGGTGCGGCCACCGCGACGATCAGGGCGGGGTCGTTCCGCTCGCCCGGCCGCATCGGGCCGGGGCCGTCCCACCGTCCGCCGACGACGGTGCGACGGGCACCGGGCCGCACACGAACGCGCACCCGCATGCCCCGACCCGTCAACCCGCGACGGAGACCGCGACCCGCGCCGTCTCTCCGTCACCGGCGGTGCCGGCGGTTCCGGCGGTTCCGGCGGTTCCGGTGTTGGTTTCAGGGCCCAGCGACCCCCGCTGCAGCGACACCGCCAGCGTCTCGGCCATGATCTTCTGGCGGCGCTCGGATGCCGCACGCCACACCGCGTCGGACACGTCCAGGGTCACCGAGATCCGGTCGGACACCTGCAGTCCGGCATCCTTGCGGGCCTGCTGGATCACCCGCAGCAGGTCGGCCACCAGGCCCTCGGCCCGCAGCTCGTCGTCCAACGCGGTGTCCAGGTGCACGTAGCCGCCGTCGCGCAGCAGCCCCAGCGCACCCGAGTCGTCCGCGGAGGCCACCAGATCCAGGGTGTACTCGCCCTCGACCAGCCGCACGCCTCCGACGGTGACGGCCCCGTCGTCACCGACCGACCAGTCCCCCGCCTTGGCCGCCCGGATCACCTGCTGCACGTCCCGTCCCAGCCGCGGCCCGGCCGCGCGGGCGTTCACCGTCAGGTGCTGGGAGACCCGCTCGTCGCCGGCGTCCAGCCCGATCAGCGTCACCGCCTGCACGTTCACCTCGTCCGCCAGCAGTGACGAGAACGGTTGCAGCGCATCCGGGTCCGCGGTGGACACCGTCATCGACCGCAGCGGCTGCCGCACCCGCAAGCCCGCCGACTTGCGCAGCGACAGCGCCACCGACGCGACCTCGCGCACCCGGTCCATGGCCGCGACCAGGTCCGGGTCGGTCGGCAACGCGCCAGGCTCGTCGCCCACCGCCGGCCAGTCGGTCAGGTGCACGCTGCGCCCGCCGGTCAGCCCCCGCCAGATCGTCTCGGTGACCAGCGGCAGCAGCGGCGCCGCCAGCCGGCTGACCGTCTCCAGCACGGTGTGCAACGTGTCGATGGCGTCCGCGTCGCCGTCCCAGAACCGCGGCCGGGATCGCCGGATGTACCAGTTGGTCAGCACCTCCAGGTAGGACCGCACCGACGCGCAGGCGCCGGCGATGTCGTAGCTGTCCATCTCCCCCGTCACCGCCGCGACCAGTTCGGCGGTCTTGGCCAGGATGTAGCGGTCCAGCACGTCGGTGGCATCGGTGCGCACCCGCCCCACGCGACCCGGGCCGCCCGGCCCGCCCGCCGCACCGGCATACAGCGACAGGAAGTACCAGGCGTTCCACAGCGGCAGCACGGACTGTCGCACGCCGTCCCGGATGCCGTCCTCGGTGACGATCAGATTGCCGCCGCGCAGGATCGCGCTGGACATCAGGAACCAGCGCATGGCGTCGGCGCCATCCCGGTCGAACACCTCGCGCACATCCGGATAGTTGCGCAGCGACTTGGACATCTTCTCGCCGTCGCTGCCCAGCACGATGCCGTGGCAGATGACGTCGGTGAATGCCGGCTTGTCGAACAGCGCCGTGGCCAGGATGTGCAGCATGTAGAACCAGCCGCGGGTCTGCCCGATGTACTCGACGATGAAGTCGGCCGGGAAGTGGTCCGCGAACCACTCGGCGTTCTCGAACGGGTAGTGCACCTGGGCGTAGCTCATCGACCCGGAGTCGAACCAGACGTCCAGCACGTCCTCGACCCGGCGCATGGTGGACTGCCCGGTCGGGTCGTCCGGGTTGCGCCGGGTGAGCCGGTCGATCGAGGGCCGGTGCAGGTCGACGGTGCGCTCGCCGGTCTCCGGGTCCACGCGCGTCGGCAGCTCGCCGAAGTCCCGCTCCAGTTCGGCCAGCGAGCCGTACACGTCGATGCGCGGGTGTGCCGGATCGTCGCTCTTCCACACCGGAACGGGGCTGCCCCAGAACCGGTTGCGGGTGATCGACCAGTCGCGGGCGTTGGCCAGCCACTTGCCGAACTGTCCGTCCTTGACGTTCGCCGGCACCCAGTTGATCTGCTGGTTCAGCTCCAGCATCCGCTGCTTGAACGCGGTCACCTGGACGAACCAGGACGACACCGCCATGTAGATCAACGGGTTGCGGCACCGCCAGCAGTGCGGGTAGCTGTGCTGGTAGCTCTCCCGGCGCACCAGCACGGTGCCGGGGGTGACCGGCCCGGTGTCGCCCTCGCCCCGGGTGGCGGCCTTCAGGTGGTCGATGATCACCGGGTTGGCGTCGAAGACCAAAAGGCCCTCGTAGTCGGTGACGGGGTAGCGGAACCGGCCGTCCGGGCCGACCGGGATCACCGGTTCGATGCCCTCCCTGTCGGTGACGACCTTGTCCTCCTCACCGAAGGCGCCGGCGGTGTGCACCAGCCCGGTGCCCTCGTCGATGGTGACGAACTCGGCCTGCACCATCCGGAACGCATTGGGGTGCCCGGTGTAGTAGCCCATCGGAGGCGTGTAGCTGCGGCCCAGCAGGTCGGATCCCTTGCAGCGCAACAACACCGGCAACTCGTCCGGATCACCGAGCTCGCGGCTGTAGGCGGCCAGGCGGGCCTCGGCGAGCAGGTAGCGCTCCGCCCGTCCGGTCGGCCGGTCCGACTCGACGACCACGTAGTCGACGTCCGGATGCACCATGATCGCCAGGTTGGCCGTCAGGGTCCACGGCGTGGTGGTCCACACCAGCGCCAGCGCCCCCGAGAGCGGATCGGCTGTGTCGGCTGAGTCGCCGGTGTGCTCAGTGTCGGTGGCGTTCAGGCGCAGCCCGACCGTGACGGCGGGGTCCTGCCGCAGCTGGTAGACGTCGTCGTCCATCCGCAGTTCGTGGTTGGACAGCGGGGTCTCGTCGTTCCAGCAGTACGGCAGCACCCGGAAGCCCTCGTAGATCAGGCCCTTGTCGTAGAGCTGCTTGAACGCCCAGATCACCGACTCCATGTACTCCGGGTTGAGCGTCTTGTAGTCATGGTCGAAGTCCACCCAGCGGGCCTGCCGGGTGACGTACTCGCGCCACTCCCGGGTGTAGCGCAGCACCGAGGCGCGGCAGGCCTCGTTGAAGGTCTCGATGCCCAGCTCGAGGATCTCGTCCTTGGTCTTGATGCCCAGCTGGTCCATCGCCTCTAGCTCGGCGGGCAGGCCGTGGGTGTCCCAGCCGAACCGGCGCTCCACCCGGCGGCCGCGCATGGTCTGGTACCGCGGCACGGTGTCCTTGACATAACCGGTCAGCAGGTGGCCGTAGTGCGGCAGGCCGTTGGCGAACGGTGGCCCGTCGTAGAAGACGTACTCGTTGGATCCGTTCTCGCCGGCCGGCCGGTTGTCCACCGATGCCTGGAACGTGCCGTCGGAGTCCCAGTAGGCGAGCACGGCCCGCTCCAGCGCCGGGAAGTCCGGGTGGGTGTCGACCGCGTCCGCCCCGGCCAGCGGGTAGGACGGCGCCCGAACCTCGTCGTCGGGTCGAACTGCAGGCGTTGCCATCTCGGGTCGTGCTCCTCGTCCGTGCCGCCGGTCCGGCCACCTGCCGGTCCGGTGGGCCCGGCGTGCCGGGCCCTGCAGGGACGAGGACGGCTCGGCGTCGAGCCACCCCGCGGTACCACCCCGCTTGCCCGCCCCGTCGCCCGCCGTGGCGGGGTGCGACGCGAGCCGCTTCGTTCGTCCGGCTGTGACGGGCCGGACCCGTTCGGGTCTAGTGAGGGTCGGCCATGGCCGGCCCCGTTCTTCCGAAAGGCTCGCCGGTGATGGCCGGGTCAACGCCCTGGTCGGTGCGTGTTGCTGGTTGTGGAGTCTACGTCAGCGCGCCAACGCCTCGTGTGCCCGACGTGGCGCATCAGCGCCACCTGGGGCACACGAAGCGCCGGGAGGGCAGGGGCTCAGCCCCGGTCGACGGCGCCCTCGACGGCACCGGCGGTGACGGAATCGGCGCCGTCACCGGCGTTCGAACCGGACTCGTCGAGCTGCTGGAGCTGCTCGGTGATCCAGTTCTTCAGCCGGCTGCGGTACTCCCGCTCGTAGGTCCGCAGGCCGTCGATCTTGTTCTCCAGGCTGGTGCGCTGCGAGGTGAGCTGGTTCATCACCTCGGAGTACTTGCGCTGCGCCTCCCGGTCCATGGCCTCGGCCTTGATCTGGCTGTCACGGATGGTGGCCTCCGCCTTCGCGGTGGCCTCGGCGACCATCGACTCGGAGCTGTTCTTCGCCTCGGTGAGCATCCGCTCGGACTCGTTGCGGGCGTTGCTGAGCATCGTCTCGGACTCCGCGCGGGCGTTGGCCCTGGTCTGCTCCGCCTCGGCGTTGGCCTCGCTGGTGACCCGTTCCGCGGTCTCCTGGGCCAGGCCCAGCAGCCGGGCCGCCTGCATGTGGTGGTCCGCGGGTCCGGCGGCGGCCGGCGCGGCGGTCTGCTCGTCCTGCTCCGCGGCCGGAGCCTCCGGCGCCTGGGCGACGCCGACCGCGGGCTGCTCGGCGGTGGGCGCGTCGTCCTGGCCGTACCGCCCAGGGCTCACGGTGTCCGCGCTGCCCGCGGTGTCCGCGCCGCCGGCACTGCCTGTCGTGTCCGCGCCATCCGCCGACGCGTCGGGCGCCTCGTGCTCGTGCACGGCCTCGGCGGGCGCCTGCTCGATGTACTCCTGGACGGTCCCACCGTCGGGAATCGCACCGCCGGATTCCTCGTCGGCGGCCGGCGCCCCCTGACCTGGTTGCAGCTGCCCGGACTCGTAGGCGGCGATCTGCTGGCGCAGCTCGTTGTTCTCCTCGATCAGGCTGGTCAGCTCGGCCTCGACGATGTCGAGGAAGGCGTCAACCTCGTCCTCGTCGTAGCCGCGCTTGCCGATCGAGGGCTTCTTGAACGCGACATTGTGGACATCGGCCGGGGTGAGCCGCATTGCTTCCTCCGTGACGTGTGGCGACGTGCTGATCCCCGCAGCGGGCTCACGCGACCGCAAGCCTGCTGACGACGACCATCAGGATCCAGATGATGATCAGTAGAACAATAATGCTGAGGTCGAACCCTACCCCGCCCAGGCGAACGGTCGGGATGATGCGTCGCAGCAACTTGACCGGCGGGTCGGTGGACGAGTACAGCACCTCGAGGGCGACGGCGGACGCGCCGGCCGGGCGCCAGGTGCGCGCGAAGACCCGAACGATGTCGAACACGATGCGCCCGAGGATGGCCAGCCTGAACAACCAGAGCAGCAGGAAGACCCACTGCCAGAAGACGCTCACCTCTCCACTTGTACCTGACGACCGGTCACAGTGGAAATTTCTCCGGTCCGGTCAGCGCGCGGCGTAACTGCCGGCGAACGCCCGCCGGTCCTCGGCGGACATATCCGCGTGCGGCGGCAGCAGCATGAACACCCGGGTGGTGACCTTGTCGATGGATCCGTGCATGGCGAACGCCAGACCGGCCGCGAAGTCCACCACCCGGCGGGCGTCGGAGTCGGACAGATCGGTCATGTCGAGGATCACGGAGGCGCCGTCACGGTAGCGCTCGCCGATGATGCGGGCCTCGCCGAAGCCGGTCAGCTTGACCGTCAGCGGGCGGGCGGCGGAACTGGACTCCGCGGACGGTCTGCTGTCCGGCCGCACCTGCATGGCCAGCGCGCCCTGGGTGGCCGGCGCGGTGTAGTCCGTCGACCGGTCGGCGCGGGAGTCGTCGCGGGCCGGCTGTCGCACGTAGTCGCTCGGGTAGTCCGCGGAGTACCCGCGGTCGGAATAACCCTGCTCGTAGCCGTACTCGCCGCTGTACTTGCCCTCGGTGGTCTCGTCCTCCGGGACGAGCCCGAGGAAGGCCCCCATCTTGCGCCATGAACCCATCGGTCGTCCCTTCCTCCCACCGGCCCCG
>JBIQML010000059.1:0-13615 GCA_044463405.1 Nakamurella lactea
TTGCATCTCGTCGATGAGCTGGCCGCCGCGCGGCTTAGAGGCGCCCAACTCGACGCCGAGGGCGCCCTGCGGGACGAACGCGTCCGATCCCGGATCCATCCCGAGCAGCCGGCGCACGGCGCGACTGCGCAGTGACTTGGGCGCCCGGCCGAACGGCGCGGCCAGCAGCTCGGCGGCGGCTAGCAGGTCGGGCAGCGCGGAGGTCGCGGCGGCGGCGGTGCCCCGTTCGGCGCCACGTCCTGCTGATTGTCCAGCGCCGCGTCCGAGCAGGTCGGCACCCAGCCGGGTGCGCCAGGTGCGGGCGCGGGACTTGACCTCGCGGCGGGTGGCGTCGGCGGCGCCGGTCATCCGGTTCAGCCGGACCGGGTCCAGGGCGACCAGATCGCCGACCGTGGCCACGCCCAGCGGTTCGATCGCGGACAGGGCGCGGGCCGACAGCCCGGACCGGTCCAGCGGCGTGTCGGCGGTGGCCGCGGCTGCCAACTCGTCGGCGTCGTCCGACTGGGTGTGGGGCACCGGGGCGAACACGGCCCGCCAGCCGGCCGCCATCTCCTCGGCCGTGTGGTGCCGGCGCTTGGCGTCGGGATCCAGCGCCTGGGTGAAGAAGTCGACCAGCGGTCCGGCCACCGCCGGGTCGAACATCGCGTTGTCGATGCGCAGTGCGCCGCCGGACGCGACCGGGTCGGAGGCTCCGTCACCGTAGGTCGGCAGGCTCCCGGTGGCCATCTCGAACAGCACCACGGCGGCGGCGTACCGCTCGGCGGCGGTGTCGTAGCGATCGCGGCCGCCGGTGCCCAGGAACGGGTCCAAGTAGCCGCG
The DNA here is from genome assembly GCA_044463405.1 of Nakamurella lactea. GTDB lineage: Bacteria > Actinomycetota > Actinomycetes > Mycobacteriales > Nakamurellaceae > Nakamurella > Nakamurella lactea_B. The sequence continues at coordinate 820 of JBIQML010000059.1, forward strand.
GGTGCCGGCGTCGATGCTGGTGGCGGCGGCCCGAGCCAGGGAGAAGTCGAACAGCATCAGGTGCCGGGACTTGCGGATCTCAGCGATGCCGAGGTTGGCCGGCTTGATGTCCCGATGGTCGATGCCGGCGGCGTCCAGCGCGGACACCGCCTCCAGCAGGTCGTTGCCGTAGCGCTCGAGCAGATCCAGGGAGAGCCGGCCGCGGGTGGCGAGCGCGTCGGCGAGGGTCTGGATCCCGGCGAACTCGAGCACCAGGGCGGTGCGCCCGCCGATCGTGATCGGGCCCTCCACCAGTCCGGCGATTCGCGGGCTGCGCACGCTCTGCAGCACCTGTGCCTCGTCTGCCAGCCGCTCGGCCGCCGCGTTGTCGTTGGCGACCTTGAGCACCCGTTGCGTCTCGGCCCTACCGGAGTCCGCCTTGAGGTCGGTGACCAGCAGTCCGACAGCGGTCGATCCGGCGCCCAGGCGCTGGTCCAGGCGGAAGCGCTGTCCGAGGATCGCACCGGGCACCGCATCCAGCGGGTCGGCGGAGTCATCCCGGTCGGGCTCGGCGATGATGCGCTGTGCCTCGGCGAGCTCCTCCAGGAAGGTGGGCACGTCCGGCGTGCGGTCGGTGACGGAGGGCCGGGTGGCGTTGAGGACCACCTGCCGGAGCCTTGACGGGACCTGGGGCAGGTCGGCGGCGAGGTCCAGGCCCTGTTCGACGGCGAGCCGGTCGCGCAGGGTGGCGGTGCTGGTGGCCGGGGGGCGACGGCCGATGAGGAAGTAGGCGAGCGCGCCGAGCGCGAACACGTCCAGCCGGATGCGATCGGCCTGAGGGGACCAGATGCCCTCCGGGGCACGGAAGGCGCTGGGCGCCACCCCGGTGTCCGAGGCGTTCGCGGCGCCTTGGCTGTTGACGGCCGTCATGGCAGCGTTGCCGAGCATGGTGACCGGTGAGACGCCGGTGGTGGTGGTGCTGGCGGCGCCGGCGGTGCGCCAGTGGCCGACCCGGGCCTGCAGTGTGGGGCGACGGGCGCCGTTCGTCTTGTTCTGCCGTACCCACACGGCGGAGGGGTTGAGCCCGCGGTGCACCACCCGGTGCCGATGCGCGTAGGCCAGCGCCTCGGCGACCTGCTGGATGACCTCCAGTTGGCTCTGCAAGGTGATGCCCTCGGGGTGGTCGGCCATCCACAGGTCGAGGCGCTGGAAGCTGTCGTCCCGGGTGTAGACCAGGCCGGTGCCCAGCTCAGTGTCGACGATGTCCTCGGGGGCGATGACGCCGTCGTGCTTAAGAGCGGAGACGGTGCGGAACTCGTATTCGGCGAGGCTTCGGTGGGCCTTGCTCTCGACCTCCGACGTGCCTGGTGGGTCGATGAAGAAGCGGATTTTCGCGCGTCGGTCGCGGGTGACTCGGTGGTGTGCGGCCCACTCCTGCCAGTCGTCACCCTCGTCCAGCGGCTCCTCGTCGATGATCCAGGAGCCGGCCTCGCGCTGCCTGCGCTGGACCGCGCCGATGCGCTGCATCAAAGTGGTGACGATGTCCGCCCGGTTGGCGCCGATCGACCAGCGGGGGTTCGCCTCGGCGGGCTCCAGCAGCCGGTCGCCGATGCCGGGGAGCCCGGTTTCGTGGCCGTCCAGACCGAACAGGTCCTGTCGGGACGCCGCCGGGAGCAGGCAGGTCAGGTTCGGGTGGTGCAGGAAGACGGACTCCTGCACGAAGGGCACGACCGTCCGGGTGTCCGGGAGGGTGACGCACTTCTCCCGTGCCCAAGTGCGCAGTTCGTCTGTCAGCCGGCCGGCCAGGCGCTGCGCCTTGCGTCGGGCGAGCTTGAGCGGGGAGTCCTCGGCGGGGTGGCCGTCGCGGCGCCAGACGTGGTCGTCGCCACGCAGCGTGCCGCTATAGAACTTCAGCTCGACCAGGTGCATCCGCCGGCGGCCGAGCACGACGAGGTCGACCTCGTGCCACTTGCCGTGACCGTCGCGGAACTCGAAGTTGGACCAGGCACGGAATGGGGGCTCGTCGGGCAGCAACTCGCGGACCAGGCGAAGGCCCTCGGCCTCGTGGCGGAACTGGGACTCGGTGACCTCGACCCAGCCTTCGGTCAGCGTCACCTCCAGGCTCCTCCCGTGGTCGCGCCTTCATGGGCTGCCGATGTCATGGCCCCCCGACCCGAGCGGTGACGCCGATCCCGACATACTGCCGCCGGTCTCCGATCCTCGCACACCATCTGGCGCCGTTCGTCCCCCGATGGGGTGGGATCAGCGGCTCACGCTGTCGCTCGCCGGTTGCCAGCGGGGCAGATTCTGGACGTCCTTGGCAAGTCGCTTGCCGTCTGGGCCGTCGACCCGCGCGGCCAGCACCTCGTCGTCCACCGGTTGGACCTGCCAGTCGTTGCCGATCAGCTCGCACAACGCCTCGAACATCTCCTCGTCCTCCGTCGATTGGGTATCTCGGAGCGGGTGGTATTCGTCGTCCGGGATGGGCGCGCTGCCCTCGACGGACAGTTGTCCGTCCACGGCCACCACCAGCTCCACCCGCTCGTCCAGCAGGTTCGAGCGCAGATGGAAGATGCGGGCCCAGTCGTAGCCGTCGTGGCCGTATCCCTCGGGCATCCAGAGCTCGAAGGTGGCGGTGGCCTGGCCGATGGGGTCGCGTGAGATAGTTGCGGTGCCGACCAGCGGTTCCTCGAAACCGGAGTCGGTGGCGATGATCTGGAGTAGACCCGTGGTCCATGGTGATGTCGTTGGCATGACGGGTGATGCTAACGGTGGGCTTCGATACTGCTAGTCGCTAGGTTCGGGTTCCGCTCGACGGCACTGGCCGGAGGAAGCGCCCTGCTCGCCTAGGATCGCAGGGGTGTCCACTTCGTCCCCCGATTTCGCCGGCGCACCGTCCGATAGCCGGCCGAAGGGGCCTTTCGTGCTACTCCGGCGGGTCGGTAAGACGCTCGCCTACGAGGAGTTGGGCGTGGTCGTCGAGGGCCCCAGTGCGCAGGGGTGGCGCTATCGGACGGTGAGTGGCGAGGAGCTGTCTGCACCGAGAGAGCCGGGCTTCATGCAGGCCGAGCGGGGCAGCATCATCCACATTCTTCGCGCGTACCCGGATCAACTCACCGCGGCGCTGACCGATCACCCGGTGGAGGTCATCGAGCAGTACGTCAGCGAAAAGGAAAAGGGCACCACTGCTGCGAAGGTGAAGTCGGAGCTGTCCTCATCCGGCATCGATAGAAAGACCGTCGCTGATGCGTGGGTTGCCGCCCAGAAAAGTTTGGTCTCTAACGATGAGTTCACACACGAAGGCCAGACCTACACCAAACGGTTCGGACGTCCATTACGTCGAGAGATTCTCGCCTGGGTGACGATCCCGGAGTATTCGGAAATCCCCAGCACCGATGACCCATCCGGTGGCACAGCCGATAGCGAGACCGAACCCGAATCCGACGACGCGTCACCATCGGTAGACGCACCCGCACCGCAAGTCGCCCAGAACGAATCGGTCGCCGACGCCGACGACGAACCCCGCGCGGCGGCCGACGCCAACGACGACGCGGCCCCCGCAGCAGCCGCTGTCGTTGAGACGCCAGATACGGCGCCGCCCGCGGGCGCGCGGACCGAGCGCAACTCGCTGCTTGCCGCGCTGGCGTCGGTCGGTGCCCCCGTCGACTCCATCACCGACCCGTCCACCCATGTCCTGGCAATCGCGACGCAGCTGGCTGACGGTGACCTGCCCATCACTCCGACCCGATTCAAGCCACGGGAATCGGAACTCTGGATGACGTTGCAATCCGCCATACCCAGCACGGAACGCGACCGCACAGGACGCGCTCCCCTGGACCAGGCAGCTGGCACGCGGGCGGTGGTCTCCGCGGTCGCCGAGATCGAGGGGGCCGATGCGGCGCGGCGTGGATTGTTGGCACCCAGCGCGTTCGCCCTCGTCGACAGACTGCTCCTCGCCCGCAAGCCGATCCGGCTCCAGTTCGACCTCTTGGTGCGGACCATCGCCGCGCTGGCTGCGTTGCCCCGTCCGGAGCCCTACGGTGATGTGTTCGGCGGGCTCGTGTCCGTCGCTGCAGGACAGTTGGAACGGGTCAAGGACGACCGCCATCTGCAGCAGCTCCGGGACAGTGAATTACTCGGCGCTCTAGCCCGGGCTGTGTCGACGCTGCCGATCACCGCCTTGCCCCGTATCGACCTGCTGCGTGCGCTGCACGACAAGCTGCCCCAGTCGGTGGCGAATTCGCAATGGTGGGCGGGCGTCTCTGCCGTCGATCTCGTGGCAGCAGCAGGTGGCCTGCTCCGGGATATGCTCGCGGACCCCTTCATCGTGAAATCTGTCGTTGCTCCTCGCGTGAACGAGGCGCTAGCCCGGGTGAAGACTCGCGCGGACCTGTTCAGTATCGCGGCGGCACCGGCCGCGGTCGCTGACGCCATTTCCGGCGACGCGTTCGAGCGTGGATTCAAGTTGGCAGCTCAAGCTGACTCCACCGCGTCCGGCTGGCTCCGCTACCTGACCAGGACAACGCAGATGGACGCACTGCGTGGCGACCTGGATGCAGCGGTACAGCGCGCGGAGGCCGCCGAGTCCCGGCTCGCCGAACTCACGACCACCATCGCCGAGTTGGAGACCGAGCGGAATCGCCTGCTTGAACGCGCACGATCCGCCCGAGAGGCCGCGGCCAGCGGGCAGGCGGCACGGGATCGTCAGGTCAAGTTCTCCACGTTGCGCAGCCTCGCTGAGCTCGCCGCCTCAATTGCCGTATCACCGGCCGCCGCTGACCCGGTGCTCCGCCAACAGTCGTCGCTGCAGTTGGACCGCGAGGGTTTGACATCGATCGGGGTGGTAGGGGACGCGGTGCCGTACGACCCGACAGCCCACGACTCCCAGGGACAGTCTCTGAACCCGGGCCAAACGGTCGTTGTCGTACGTCCGGGATATACCGTGAGCAACGGCGACCAGAAGCAGGTTCTGGTCAAGGCGCGCATTAGCGCCCAGTAGAGAAGGGATCCAGCGCTCATGGATCGGGCAATTGGCATCGACTTCGGTACCTCGACATGCTTGGTAGCCGAGGGCATCCTCGGGCAACGGACCTCGCTGTTCCCGATCGGGACCACGAGGGCGGAGATGCCCTCCACGGTCGGCCTGACCGACCGCGCCGTGGTCGTCGGAGAGGACGCGGAAAACCTACCGCTGTCCCAGGCGGCGCGCTCGATCAAGCGTGCCATCACTATGGGGCTGACGGAGATCCCGATGGACGGCGATCCATCTACCTCTGTCAACGCAGATTTGGCCATCACCGAAGTTCTCCGTGCAATCGGACAGCGCGCCGCAGACCGCGGAATGACGATGACCGACGATGCGGTCAGGCTCTCCTGCCCCGCCTCATGGGATGGCGATCGGCGGAATCGCCTCCTGGAACTCGCCAAACAAGCTGGACTACCAGTTGCCGACCACACCCTGATCGATGAGCCAGTCGCCGCCGGGATCGCCTGGGCAATCGGCCAGACGGAGGATCACGGGGAGTCCATCGTCGGCAAGGTACTGGTCTTCGACATGGGCGGCGGAACGCTCGACATTGCACATCTGGATGTCGATGCCCGTCCGGGTCGCGACCCTGACATCACCGTCCTGTCCTCGGTCGGTCGATTTGAGGCCGGCGACTCACTCGACGAGAGCGTCGCGGGCGACCTCATAGCCCGATACGCGTCACTTGGGGCGCTTCCCCGCACTGGTCATGGACCGGCCACCCTATCTGCCGCCCGACGCGCTGCCACCGACGCCAAGATCGCCCTATCGCGGGGCGCTACTGTCTCCGTTCGCTTCGAACTTGCGGACCGGGAACTTCCCACGGTCGAGTATCGTCGCCAGGATCTGGAGGGCGCCTTCACAGCGCAATGGGAGCGCGCCACCCGAATGATGTGGGCATGCCTTCGAGCCTCGACGCTGACTTATGAGAACAACCGAGGCACGATTGGCGCACGTCGGTTGGAGCCCGCGCAACTGGCACACGATGTCGATCACGTCGTCCTGGTGGGCGGTATGAGCCAGATGCCCATGGTTGGCAAGCGCTTGCGCGAGCTATTTCCGGATGCGACCGTCCACTCAAAGGACACGATCGACCCAATACAGGCTGTCGCCTCCGGGTTGGCGGAGACTTCCGAGTATGGACGGATTAGCTTTCATCGACCCGCCTACGATTTTGTCCTGACAGCACCGGATGGCGCCGAAACCGTCATGTACAACACCTACACGCCGCTGTATACCCCTGCCCAAGCCATGTCGTGGAGCGATGTGTACTACGAGTACTCCATTTCGGGCCAGGGACTTCCGCAGTCGGGCGAAGCAGTTCTGTCCATTCGGACCGCGGATGGTCGCGCCGTCACGATAGCGATCGGCGACGCAGCCAGCCGGGGTATTCGCGTCGAACTGGGGCACGCGGGTGTCCGTCTCCGGATCAAGCCCAATGGAGGAATCCTGATCATCGACGGCAAAGGGAAGGCCTCCCGTGCCCGCGTGAAGAAGTGGCCATTCGTCCGAGGATGGGACGATACGCTGATCCACTTGGAGAGGGAGGAACGGCAGCGGGACAGGACCCCAGAACTCACCTACCCGCTGTCCAACCGCTACGGCTGACCACCGTTGACCAACGCGTAGGCGACTGCGCGCACGGACAGGTCCAGGCGCCTCCTTCTGTTGAGCTCATCGTCAACACGGTCTAGTTCTTGGCTGAGGTTCCTGATGCGGCCGCGGTAAATCCGAACGACCGATTCGCTTCGACCGGCCCCGCTCACCTTTCCAAGCGTACCGCGCGCGCGATCAACCTTCCGTTCCAGCAGTTGACGCTTGGCCTGCGCGCGAGCATCTGCCAGCGCCTCATTCTCCGCGCGGCGCCGGGACTCTTCCTCGCGTCGTCGCCGCGCACAGACGTCGTCAAGCATCGACACCAGCGCGTCTGGTGGCCGCCGGGACACGCGCGCATCTTGCCACGAGCCCTCCGCGAGTGCTGTCAGCAGGCTCCCTTCAACTGACGGAACAGGATGACCGGACTCCATGTCGATCGCAGTCACCCACATCTCCCGCCGTGGGCTCAATCCTGTCGATGTCGCAACGTCAACCCGCGCCAGCAGAGACCGGCCGGGCTCGACGTCGGGCACCGCAACGGACCCCAGCCTGTGCAGTGCAGGTCGATCTGCGAACCGTTCCCCTGCGAAACGAATCAGCGGATGCCGGCTCGATATCAGGTCGGTGCCCGTCTTGCTTGCGATGCCGCTGTCGAACGTGACCAAGTACGGCCTATCGCCCGCGAGGTCCTGCTGAACCCTCCGCACATCGCCGCGTCCGGGCTTGCAGGTGAAGCCCGAAAATTCTCTGATCAGGTACGGGCCCGCATCGAGCTTGTAGCTTCCGTCGCCACGAGCAGTGATTCGACCACCCAACTCTCCAACCAGTCGTTCAAGCACCCGGCGGACCTCGCTCGGTCCGATGTAGCGTCCGTCCGAGGGGCCTTGATCCGTCATCCCATCGATCTCAATGCGATCCACGTAGGAGAGAAGCCCCTTGGACTCGGTCAGCGCCGCTATATCCTGCCGTCGCTTTTCGACGGCGACCGCGATTTGGTCCGCCCGCGACCTCCGCTGCTCGGGAGTGAGCCGCGGATCCAGAACCTTCTTGGCGATGTCGCGGAATTCATCCTGCAGTATGGGTTCGAGATCTCCGATGGACGCCCGGAAGATCCCGATCCGCTCGTAGAGACGCTCGAAGATGTCTGTCTCGATGGTTCCCGGGACATGCATGTTGATGATGAATATCTTGTTGTGCTGTTGACCAAATCGGTCCAGTCGTCCGATCCGCTGTTCGACCCGCATCGGGTTCCACGGCAGATCGTAATTCACCAGTACGTTGCAGAATTCGAAGTCCAAGCCTTCGGAACCAACCTCGCTGACCAGAAGTAGCTCGAATGCTCCTGCGCGGAAGTCCGACATGATATTCTCACGCTCGTCCACCGGCGTCAGCCCGTTCATTACACGGACCGTGAACTCGCTGCTGAGCTCTCTTCGTAGGTACGAGAGCGTCCGCCTGAAAAAAGAGAAGATCATCACCTGGCGCATGCCGTCGGCGCGAAGTTTCCGCAGGTGCTTGAGGAGTTCGGCGAGCTTGGTGTCCACGGCACCGGCGCGATTCGCAATCGACTGCAGGGCAAGCGCGTCACGGCGCTCCATCCCTCCGGAGATTGTCTCCGGATCGTCATCAAGCCCTTCTTCGATCCACTCGTCCTGCCACGCTTCGACATCGTCGAAGTCGTGCGATTTGGCGCGGTCTCGGAGATACTCTTGAGCCGCCGGGATGCAGGATGCAGCCTGTCGCAGTGGCATTTGCATGATGAATCCGGGCGGTGCACCTGAATGTTCGGCTTTAGCCCGAAACAGGTCCTCCACACCCTGGTAAAACTGTCGCTCTTGCTCGGTCCACTCAACGTTGATCGTTAACGGCTCCCGCACCGCCTTCGCATCCGGTACATCAATCTTCCTGGTCCGCGAGACCAATTCACCCAATGTATTCAGGCTGCTCAGCAACTTCTTTGCGGTTGCGACTCGTCCGGCATCCAGTGGTTCGGCATCTCCTAGGATGCTCACCAGTCGATGGTAGTCGGGCCGTTTGCTGACGACCCTCCCATACGCCATCGACTCTATGCCGCGAAGAGCTCGCACGAGCGTTCGCCGATCGACTGATGGCGAGCTCGTAAGCTCCCTTGCGACCCGGTTGAGGATCTCATTCGGCTCAAGTTGGTCCTTGAAGACGTCGATGTCGACATAGACGTCGCCTTGCAGCAGATTGAGCAAATTGAAGAGGTCGGTGGTCCCCAGGTTCAATGGCGTGGCGGACAGGAACAGCAGATTCTCCGCCCAATCGGACAGTAGCGTTCCTACATGAAAGCTCACGGTGTCGCGACTTCGAAGCGAGTGCGCCTCATCGACGATGACCAAGTCGAATTGTGGCGAGAGCTCGACTAAGTCTTCGAGTAACCTCTTGGGTCGGCGCAGCGACTCGATCGATATCACACCGCAGATCTCGGGATCCTGGCCATCACGGAGGTCGTCTGCGAACTGTTGCAGCGACTCGATGTTCAGGATGTCGACTCTACGATCGAAACGTCTGAGCATTTCTCTCCGCCATTTGACACGCAGAGACGCGGGCGTGACCAGTAGGATCCGTCGCATCGAAGTCCGCTGCTCCAGCTCACTCCAGATCAGGCCCGCCTCGATCGTCTTTCCCAAACCAACTTCGTCAGCGATGAGCAGTCGTCCCGTGCTTGAGTTGAGCATCTTAATGACTGGAATAAATTGATACGGGCGAAAGACCGTCTTGCTGGATGAATACGAGTAAAGGACGTCCGACAGAGCATTCTGGAGCTTGGTTACCGTCAGTGCGAATGCGAAGTCGTCGGCGCTCGACGGGGCCATTTGAACCCAGTAGTGCGGATGGGACGGATCGCCGTCGATCAGTTCCATGGAATCCGTGCTGAATTGCTGAATCTGACCGTTGATTCGGACGTAGACCTCAGCGCCGCCGCCGATGATCGTCACCCGTTCGACGATCCCGACGTCATGGGTTCCTAAAATCCGCACGGTGTCGCCTGGCTTGAAGGGCGCGGAGCTGAGATCCCGCCCGCTTCCCCACTCCACGCCCAACACTTTCTTGGCCATTGCGAGGTCGCTGCTGTCGAAGCGGTATTCCGCACGTCTCTGGGGTCCCGACGGGGCCCCCTGCCCGACGACGAGTGCATACCAGTCGCGTTCCTGCCTCACTGCGTAACAGCCCTGCTTGAGATGCGTTGCCCAGATGCCGACCTCCGCGACGCGTACCGAAGGGGACACTTTCGACGCTGCCGCGATGACACTCTCGGAGACCTCTCCGAGGATGAGTACCCGAGAGGGGCGCAGCGCCACGAGCCACTCGAGGTCTTCGCCCGACGGACGATACTCAAGATCAAATTCATCCGCACTGTTCACAGGACCATAATGTCCGACTTTCACCTAGCCGAGCAAATGATCAGCAGGTACGACGGCCAGGGAAACCTGATTAGATTGACCGCGAGGACCCTTCGTCTGATGTCATGCGGACACCACGCCTGGCCGACACCGGCGCCGCCACCGCCCCTTCGGCCGGCGCAACGGCCCCTTCCCCCGCCGAAGGCCGCTCGATCCCGGCGGCCGCGTACACCTCGGCCTCGTCCAGGGTCTCGTGCTCCATCAGTTGCGCCACGATCGCGTCCAACCGGTGCCGGTTGTCCTGCAGCAACCGGCGGGCGTTGGCGTAGGAGTCGTCCAGCAGTGCGCGGACTTCGGAATCTACCTTCCCCAGCAGGTCCTCGGACACGCCGGCCATCCGGGGATCACCGTCCTTGGACAGCACCGTCACCGGCCCGATCCGTTCGGACATCCCCCACCGGCCCACCATCTGCCGGGCGATGCCGGTGGCGTTCTCCAGATCGCTCTCCGCCCCGGTGGTCACCACGTCGAAGACCACCTGCTCGGCGGCCATGCCGCCCAGCGCACCGGTGATCCGGCCCAGCAGGTACTTCCGGTCGTAGCCGTACCGGTCGGTGTCCGGCGAGGAGAACGTCACCCCCAGAGCCCGGCCACGTGGGATGATCGACACCTTGCGCACCGGGTCCGCGCCCGGCGCCAGCATGCCCAGCAGCGCGTGCCCGGCCTCGTGAAACGCGGTGCGCCGGCGCTCCTCCTCCGGGATCACCACATGCCGGGCCGTGCCCAGTTGGATCTTCTCCAGCGCCTCGCTGAACTCCCCGGCTCCCACCGTGTCACGGCCGCGCTTGGCCGCGAGCAGGGCCGCCTCGTTGACCAGGTTCGCCAAGTCGGCGCCGGTCATGCCCGGAGTGGTCTTGGCCACCTGCTCCAGGTCGGCGTCGGGTGCCAGGGGCACCTTACGGGTGTGCACCTTGAGGATGTCCACCCGACCTTGCTGGTCGGGCGCGTTGACGTGAACCGTGCGGTCGAACCGTCCGGGTCGCAGCAACGCCGGGTCCAGCACGTCCGGCCGGTTGGTCGCAGCGAGCACCACGACGCCCTCGGAGCCGGTGAAACCGTCCATCTCCGTGAGGATCTGGTTGAGAGTCTGCTCCCGCTCGTCGTTGCCGCCCACCGACCGAGCGCCGCCCCGCGACCGTCCGATGGTGTCGATCTCGTCGATGAAGATGATCGATGGGGCCACCTTGCGGGCCTCGCCGAACAGCTCGCGCACGCGGCTGGCGCCCACGCCGACGATCATCTCGATGAACTCTGAGCCGCTGGCGGAGAAGAATGGCACGCCCGCCTCGCCGGCGGTCGCCCTGGCCAGCAAGGTTTTCCCGGTTCCCGGCGACCCGGACAGCAGCACGCCCTTGGGTGCGCGGGCCCCGAGCTTGCGGTACTTGTCCGGGTTGCGCAGGTAGTCGACGATCTCGGCGATCTCGGCCTTGACCTCGTCAATGCCGGCGACGTCGTCGAACGTGGTCCGCACGGACTGCGGGCTCACCGGTTTGCTCTTCTTGCCGCTGCCGAAAATGCCGCCCATGCCGCCGCCGGCCTTGCGCATCCGGCGGAACAGCCACCAGTACAGAAGCACCAGCAGGATGATCGGTCCGAACGAGATCAGCAGGTTCGACAGCATCCCGCGCTCTTGCACCAGCGGCTTGGCGCTGACCGTGGCGCCGTGCCCCTGCAGCTCGGCCAACAGGTCGTCCTGCGCGAAGGTCGGGCGTTCGGTGGTGAACTTCTGGTACGTCTGCTCCTGGCCGGCGCCCTCCCCCGACCCCTGCCCGCTGCTCTGGCCCGACGACTGATCGGGGGCCCCTTCGGACTCGGTCGGCAGCGGGGCCGCCTTGCGCAACTCGCCCTGGATGGTGTCGCCCTGCGAAAAGATCTCGGCGACGTTGCCGTCCTGGACCTGCGCGGTGAACTCGGTGTAGGGCACGGCCACGGCACCGTTGGAGGAGTCCTGCAGGGACAACAGCCCGAACAGCACGAAGTAGCCGACCACGAAGGCCAGGACGATCCGCCACCAGTTCGGCTTCTTCGGTTCCTTGCCGTAGTCCTCCGGCATCCCCTCGGTACGCCACGGCCGCGCCGGTGGGCGGTCCCGGTCGGGCGGCGCCGACGCGCGCTTCCCGTCCTCGGGGTCGCCACCGGCCCGTCCACCGTTTCCCGCCGCACCGTGGCCGGTCAGGGGGCCCTTCACGACACCCCATCCACCGGGTGGGGATCCGTTGCCTGATTCCGCCATGCCCGCCATCCTTGCACCGATGCGGACACCCAGCGCTTCGACGGCGGTGACGGGAATCCCCGGAATCCGCGCCACGACGCCGCGCCACGACGCGCTCCGCAACCGCACCGCGAGGCGGCGGGCACCAAGGCCACTCCACGACCGGCGGCCCGGCCGGGGCGGCGATAGCCTCCGACGTGGCATCGACGAAGGGGAGAGGCATGAGCCACACGGCGCCGGACGCCATCGAGATCCACATCGGCCGCGAAGAGATCATCCTGCGCCGGCGCTACGAGGTCCTGTCGATCGCGAACGACATCCTGATCGGCCTGTGGTTCGTGGTGGGCAGCTTCCTGTTCTTCCACGAGTCGACCGCCACGGCAGGGACCTGGTTGTTCGTCATCGGCAGCATCGAGATGCTGATACGGCCCGTCATCCGGCTGACCCGACGGATACACATCGGCCGGGTCGGCGGGCCGGCCCCCGAGACCGCCAGGGACTTCTAACGGGGCTTCGCCCCAGCCCGACGAGGCATGGCGTCTCACCTGGGTTGTT
>JBIQML010000060.1:0-13555 GCA_044463405.1 Nakamurella lactea
CCGGCCGCGACGATGCGCACGCCGATGGTCCGCCGCGCCTACAGCCCGAGATCCGCCTCGAAGTCGCCGCCCTCCAGACGCTTCTTGATCGCCGTCAGGTACCGCGCCGCGTCCGCGCCGTCGATGGTCCGGTGATCGTAGGACAGCGCCACATAGGCCATCGAGCGCACGGCGATCACGTCGTTGCCGTCGGTGTCCGTCACCACCACCGGCCGCTTGACCACGGCGCCGGCGACCACGATGGCCGACTGCGGCGGCACGAAGATCGCCGTGTCGAACAGCGCACCGACCGATCCGGTGTTGGTCAGCGTCAAGGTCGCGCCGGACAGCTCGTCCGGACCGATCTTGTTCTCCCGGGTCCGGGCGGCCAGGTCGGCGATGCGACGCGCGATGCCGCCGATGTTCAGATCGTCCGCGCCCTTGACCACCGGCACGATCAGTCCCCGCGGCGTGTCCACCGCGATGCCCATGTTGACCGCCGGGTGGTAGGTGATCTCCTTGAGATCCTCCGACAGCGACGAGTTGATGATCGGGTACGCCTTGGCCGCCTCGACCGCCGCCTTGACGAAGAAAGGCAGGAACGACAGCTTGACCCCCTCCCGGGCCTCGAACGCCGTCTTGGCGCGCTGCCGCAGCGCCGCCACCCGGGTGACGTCCACCTCGATGACGGTCGTCAGCTGGGCCGAGGTGGTCATCGCGGTGAGCATGTTGCGGGCGATGGACTGCCGGATCCTCGGCGTGGGCTGGGTGGTTCCGATCAGCGCGGTCGCCTCCGGGGTGGGCTGCACCGGCGCGCCGCCACCGGCCGGCGCGGATGCGGCCGCCGCCGGGGCGGGAGCGGCCTGGGCCGCCCGCTGCTGCTCGGCTGCGGCCAGCACGTCCTCCCGGCGGATGCGGCCGCCCACACCGGTACCGGTGACGGAGGACAGGTCGACACCCGAGTCCGCGGCCAGCTTGCGGACCACGGGGGTGACGTACGTCCCGGCCCGCGCCGGCGCCGGCGGCTGCCACGACTGCGCCGACTGTGCCGACTGTGCCGACTCGCGTGGTGCCGGGGGAGCGGCCTGCGTCGCGGCGGCCGACGCGGGCTCGCGCTCCGGCGCGGCGTGCGCGGGCTGGCGGGCGGGTTCGGGTTCGGGCCTGCGCTGCTGGGCTGGTTCGGACTTCTCCGGCTCCGGCTCGGATTTCTCCGGCTCCGGCTCGGACTTCTCGGGCTGGGGCTCGGGCTCGGACTTCTCGGGTTCCGGCTCCGGCTGGGCGGCGGGCTCCTGTTTCTGTGCGGGCTGCTCGGCCTGGTCCTGTGGTGCCGCGCCGGCCTTACCGATGATCGCCACCGGCGCACCGACCTCGACGGTCTCGTCCTCCTGCGCCAGAATCTGCAGCAGCGTGCCACCCACCGGTGACGGCATCTCGGTGTCCACCTTGTCGGTGGAGATCTCCAGCAGCGGCTCGTCCACCTCCACGGAGTCGCCGACCTGCTTGAGCCAGCGGGTCACGGTGCCCTCCGTCACCGACTCGCCCATGGCGGGCATGGTGACCTCGGTGCCCTGCGCCTTGCCCCCTCCGTCACCGCCACCGCCGGACGACTTCTGCTCGCTCGCCCGCGGTGCTGCGGCCGGTTGCTCCGTTTCGGGGGACGGTGCCTCGCTCGGCTGCTCCGACGCGGGCGCCGCCTCCGGCTCCGGCTCGGGCTCCGGCTGGGCGTCCTGCTCGGACTGGGCCGGCTGCGCCGGCTGGGCGTCCTGCTCGGCCTGTGCCGCCTGCCCACCGCCGTCGCCGGAGCCCTCGTCGCCGGACCCACCCCCGGATCCGTCACCGATGATCGCCAACTCGGCGCCCACGTCGACGGTCTCGTCCTCCTGCACCAGGATGCGCTCCAGCACGCCCGAGTAGGGCGCCGGAACCTCCGTGTCCACCTTGTCGGTGGACACCTCCAGCAACGGCTCGTCCTCGGTGACCTGGTCGCCCTCGCTCTTCAACCAGCGGGTGACGGTGCCCTCGGTGACGCTCTCGCCGAGCGCCGGCATCTGCACGGAGTGGGACATGGGGGCTGGCTCCTTGGTTGCTCGGGTGAGGGTGCTCTCGGCGGGTTCGGGCGGTCAGCTGTGCATGTGCAGTGGCTTGCCGGCCAGCGCCAGCATGGTCTCGCCGATCTGCTCGTACTGGGTCGGGTGGCCGTGGACGTACGGCGCCACGTCCTCCGGGAAGGCCTCCCAGGCGACGATCATCTGCGCCTCGCCGATCAGCTCGCCGATCCGGCCGCCGACCATGTGGAAACCGACCACCGGGCCGTCCTTGGCGCGGACCACCTTGACACCGCCGGCGGTGCGTAGGATGTCGGTCTTGGCATTGCCGCCGGAGGAGAAGACCAGCGTCTCCACCTCGCCGTACTTCTCGGTGGCCTGCTGCTCGGTCAGCCCCACCGAGGCGATCTGGGGGTCGCAGTAGGTGATGCGCGGCACGTTCGAGTCCGGCACCACGATCGGGTTCAGACCGGCGATCTCCTCGGCGATGAAGATGCCCTGCTGGAAGCCCCGGTGCGCCAGCTGCAGCCCCGGCACGATGTCGCCGGCGGCGTACACGTTGGGCAGGTTGGTGGCCAGCCGCTCGTTGGTGATCACGAAGCCGCGGTCCATGGTGACCCCCGCCTCGTCGAATCCGCAGCCGTCGGTGGCGGCCCCGCGTCCGACCGCGACCAGCAGCAGGTCGGCGGACAGCGACTCGCCGGACTCCAGCGTCACCGTCACACCGTTGTCGTCCTGCGTCACGCCGGAGAACTTCACCCCGGTCTTGAAGCCGATCTTGCGCTTGCGGAAGGCCCGCTCCAGCTGCTTGCCGACCCACGGGTCCTCGGCCGGCGCGAGCGAGGGCAGCGCCTCGATGATCGTCACCTCGGCGCCCAGGGAGGCCCACACCGAGGCGAACTCGACGCCGATCACGCCGCCGCCCAGCACCAGCGCCTTCTGCGGCACCCACTGCAGCTCCAGCGCCTGCTCGCTGGTGATCACCCGGCCGGTGATGTCCAGCCCGGGCAGGGTCTTGGAGTAGGAGCCGGTGGCCAGCACGACGTTCGTCCCGGTATAGGTATCGTCACCGACCTTGACCGACCGGGGGCCGACGAAGACCCCGTCACCGGCCACGACCTGCACGCTGCGGGACTTGACCAGCCCGGTGAGCCCCTTGAAGTGCTTGTTCACCACGCCGTTCTTGTACTGGTGCAGGCCGTCGACGTCCACGCCCTCGAAGCTGGCCCTCAGCCCGACGCCCGAGGCGTCCTTGATCTCGTCGGCGACCTCTGCGGCGTGCAGCAGCGCCTTCGTCGGGACACATCCCCGGTGCAGGCAGGTGCCGCCCAGCTTGTCCCGCTCGATCAGCACCACCGAGGAGCCGAGTTCGGCTGCCCGTAGCGCGCAGGCGTAGCCGGCGGAGCCCCCGCCGAGAATCACCAGGTCGACGGCGGTGTCGGTCATCGTGCTCCTAGCCTTTCGGAGTTGCGATGGCGTGGGTCGCCATCGGCGGCGGCGACGCGGATCTGCGCCGGCGCCGGACTCCATCTTGGCATTGCCGCGTGCTCGGTGCGCGCAGCGCCCGCCGCGGGCCGGACAGCGGTGCCCGCCCGTGGCGGCAGGTCACCGAGGATTGACGTGAGGCGGGGCACACTGGTGAAGTCTGTGGACAGCGCCTCCCGGCCCGGCGGGGGTGACGGCGAAGGATCGGCGAAGGGACTGCTGGTGGGACTGTTCTCCCGGAAGCGTCGGCGTGGTGCCTCCGGTGGCGGCCCGTCCTCGCGGTCCGAACGGGCAGCGGCAGAGCGGGCGCTGGAGGAGTGGATCGAGGCGCGCCGAGGCGTTGAGGTGTTCGTCGAACCCCGCACCGCCGTCACCGGCACCACCATGCTGCTGGTCGCGCACGATGGCGAGTTCACCCGCCGACCGGTCGACGACGCCGGCGCGGCCCGGGCGTTCGCCCGCGCGCACACCCTGCCGATCTACGACGCGAACATCGTGGGCTACCCGCAGCGGATGCGGGACTACTCCCGGCGGCAGACGATCCTGCGCAAGCGGGCGGAGCGGGACGCGCTGGAGGGCTGATCGGCCCGGGCGGGGCGTCGATCCGCGTGCCGATCTGCGGGCTGCGTGCCCTGTTGCGCACGCGGATCGCAGCTGGGCACGCGGATTGGCCGCGGGTCGGGAAACGGGAGCGGGAAACCGGAGCCCTCAGCTCCCCGCCAGGTCCGCCAGCACCGCCAGCAGGGTGCGCACCGGCACTCCGGTGCCGCCCTTCGCGGTGTATCCGTGGGCCTTGCCGGTGTTGAAGGCCGGCCCGGCCACGTCCAGGTGCGCCCAGGCGACCCCGTCGGCCACGAACTCGCTCAGGTAGTGCCCTGCCACCAGCATGCCGCCGGCCCGGTCGCCGGACACGTTGGCGATGTCGGCCAGCGGGGAGTCCAGGCCCTCCCGGAGCTCCTCCGGGAGCGGCATCGCCCAGCCGCCCTCGCCGACCTGCCTGGCCAGCTCCGCGACCCGGTCGCGCAGCTCGGGGGTACCCATCACACCCATGGTCCGGTTGCCCAGCGCCACCACCTGCGCGCCGGTCAGCGTGGAGGTCTCCAACAGGTAGTCCGGCTTGTCCTCGCACGCCCGCACGATGGCGTCGGCCAGGATCAGCCGACCCTCGGCGTCGGTGTTCAGCACGTGCACCGTCTTCCCGCCGCGGTGCCGGAGCACGTCCCCGGGCCGGTAGGACGAGCCGGACGGCAGGTTCTCGGCCATCGGCACCGTGGCGGTCACCGCCACCGGCAGCGTCAGCGCCGACGCGGCGATGACGGTGGCCACCACGGCGGCGGCTCCGGCCATGTCGCTGGTCATGTGGTCCATGCCGGCGGCCGGTTTGATCGAGATGCCGCCGGAATCGAACGTGACGCCCTTGCCCACCAGGGCCACCGACGCCTTCGCACGGGCCGGCTTGTAGCTGATGCGCACCAGCCGCGGCGGTCGGGTCGAGCCGGACCCGACGCCCAGGATGCCGCCGTAGCCACCGCGCGCCAGCGCCTTCTCGTCCAGCACCTGCACCCGCAGCCCCGCGGTACGAGCGGCGGAGGCGGCACGGTCGGCGAACACCGCCGGCGGCAGGTCGTTGGGGGCGGTGTTCACCAGATCACGTGCCAGCGCGACGGCCTCGGCGGTGACGATGGCCCTGTGCAGCACCTCCCTGGCGCCCCGGTCGGCCCGCTCGACCCACAGCACCATCCGGTCGATCGGGGACTTCGCCGGGTCGCGATAGCCGGCAAAGGAGTATGCACCCAGCAGGTGACCCTCCGCGGCGGCCGCCAGGTCCACCCGGCCCAGGGCGGAGACCACGCGCCGATGGCCGGCGGCCGCCCGGGACACCTCCCCGGCCGCCCGCCTGACCCGCTCGCCGGTCAGGTCCGCCTGCGCGCCCAGGCCGGCCGCGATCACCCGGTCGGCCCCGATCTCGGCCGGCGCCGGGATCACCGTCACCTCCCCGGGCTTGCCGGACGCACCGGCCAGAGCCGCGGCCGCCGCGAGGTCCGCGAACTCGGGCGCGGCCGCCTCCGGGGCACTCGATCCGTCGGGCCCGGTGAACAGGCCGACGACGAGCGCATCCGCCCGCGAGCGGCGCGGATCCGAGGACGATAGGGACAGGTCGGTCATCTGGGTCTCCCGTTCGGTTGGCCGGTGCGTGCGGGCATGACGGTATCCCGCTGCGTGCGGGCACCGACCGACTACCGTGCTCCTCATGACCGAATCCCATGGCTCCACGGCAGACGGCGCGCCGCCGGAGACTCCGCTGACCCGATCACCGCTGCACGAACGTCACCGGGAACTGGGCGCCACCATGGGTCCGTTCGGCGGGTGGGACATGCCGATCTCCTACGCCGGCGGCGGGGTGATCGCCGAGCACTCCGCGGTCCGGGATGCGGTGGGCGTCTTCGACGTCTCCCACCTGGGCAAGGCGTCGGTGACGGGGCCGGACGCGGCGGCATTCGTCAACGCCTGCCTGTCCAACGACCTGGGTCGCATCGAGCCGGGGCGCGCGCAGTACACGCTGTGCTGCAACGACTCCGGCGGGGTGATCGACGACCTGATCGCCTACCTGGTGAGCGACGACGAGGTCTTCCTGGTGCCCAACGCCGCGAACACCGCCGCGGTGGTCGCCGCGCTGCGAGCGGCGGCTCCCGACGAGGTGCAGATCGTCAACCGGCACCGCGAGTTCGGGGTACTCGCCGTGCAGGGTCCGGCGAGCGCCGAGGTGCTCGACGAGCTGGGGCTTCCGGCCGACCTGGACTACATGTCCTGGCAGGACGCCGAGTTCGCCGGCGAGTCGCTGCGGGTGTGCCGCACGGGCTACACCGGGGAGCACGGCTACGAGCTGCTGCCGTCCTGGCAGGGCACCCCGGCGCTGTGGGATGCGCTGCTGGAGGCCGCCACGGCCCGAGGCGGCCTGCCGACCGGTCTGGGCGCCCGGGACACCCTGCGCACCGAGATGGGCTACCCGCTGCACGGCCAGGACCTGTCGCCGGAGATCTCGCCGTTGCAGGCCAGGGCGAGCTGGGCCGTCGGCTGGCGCAAGGAGGCGTTCTTCGGCAGGGACGCGCTGCTGGCCGAGAAGGCCGAGGGACCGGCGCGGCGGCTGTGGGGCCTGGACGCGCTGGACCGGGGGGTGCTGCGCCCGCACCAGCAGGTTCACGGCGTCGGCGGCGACCCGATCGGCCAGACCACCTCCGGGACGTTCTCCCCGACGCTGGGGCACGGCATCGCGCTGGCGCTGCTGGATACGGCGTCCGGGGTGGACGAGGGTGACGAGGTGTCGGTCGACGTGCGTGGCCGGCCGCTGCGGACCCGGGTGGCCAAGCCCCCGTTCGTGCCCTCGCACGTTCGCTGAGCGGAGCGCGGAGCGGGCGAGGCCCGTCGCCGCGGAGCGGCAGGGCCCGGTCAGGCGGGAAAAGTCACACCTCATCGGGATCATGGTCGGCATTTGCGCAGGTGGCGCCGACCAAGATCGCGACGAGCTGCGAATTCTTCCCCCTCGTCGGGGCCGCGGAACATCGTCGGCGCCGCGGAACGCGACGGGCCGCGCGCTCCGGGGCCATCAGGTCGAGCAGCGGTTCCCGCGCGGTGACGCGGTGGTTGTCGCCGGGGGCGGGAAGCCGCGCACCGCTCGGGCTCAGGACCGCGGCGCGGGCGTGGCCCCTTCCGGCGACCGGCCGCATTAGTTAGATTGTCAGGACAACCGCGATTATTCTCGCCTCCTGCGCACAGACAAGGTCCCCGCCATGACGGTCGTCCTCGCCAATGCCCCGGTCAGCTTCGGCGCCTTCGAAATGAGCCGTGACGACTACCCCCGGCCCGACCCCGAGACGCTGGTGGCGTCGCTGGCCGAGATCGGCTACCGCGGCATCGACCTGGGCGACCCCGGCTACCTGGGCACCGGTCCCGCACTCGCCGAGCGACTGGCACGGCACGGCCTCGGCCTGACCGGCGGCTGGTGCGACCTGCCCTTCTACGACGACGACGCCTACGCCGCGGCGCTGCCCCGCCTGCGGCAGACCCTCGACCTGTTCGACGCCGCTGGCCGGCCCTCCGACCTGCCGGCCGCCAAGCCGACGCTCGCGGTGTCCGGACGCGACGTGCGGGTCGCGCACCCGGGTGGCGGCGCTCGGATGCCGAACATCGGGCTGGACGCCACGGGTTGGAAGTCGTTGGCGCGCAACGTCAACGACGCCGTTCGTCGGTGCGCCGACCGGGGGTGGACGGCCACCTTCCATCACCACACCTGCACCGATGTGGAATCACCGGACGAGATCGCTCGGCTGCTGGCCGACACGGAGATCGACCTCACGCTGGACACCGGGCACCTGATCGTGGGCGGCGGGGACCCCGTCGATGCGGTCTCGCGCTGGTCCTCCCGGATCAACCACCTGCACCTGAAGGACGCCCGGTCGGCGGTGATCGCCGCGGCGCTGGACTCCGGCGCCGGCATGGTCGAGGTGTGGTCCCAGCGGGTGTTCGTGCCCATCGGGGACGGGGACCTGGACGTGGCGGGCGTGGTGGCGGCGCTGAAGGGATCCGGGTACTCCGGCTGGGCGGTGGTCGAGCAGGACATCCTGGCCGGGCCGGAGGACTCGCTCGAGGACATGCTGGCCGACCAGCGGCAGAACTACCGAGCCCTGGCGGCACTGGGATTCGGCGGTGAGAGCTGAGATGGACACCCCCATCCGGATCGGTGTCGCCGGGCTCGGCGCGGTGGCGCAGACCGTGCATCTGCCGCTGCTGGCCCGACGGCCCGACCTGTTCGAGATCGCAGCCGTGGCGGAGATCTCGCCCAGCACCAGGCAGCGGGTCGGTTCCCGC
Organism: Nakamurella lactea; assembly: GCA_044463405.1. GTDB lineage: Bacteria > Actinomycetota > Actinomycetes > Mycobacteriales > Nakamurellaceae > Nakamurella > Nakamurella lactea_B. Next base: position 8,376 of record JBIQML010000060.1, read on the forward strand.
TACGGCGTCGATCCGGCGCGCCGCGTGGTCACCCCCGCGGAGCTGATCGGGCTGGACGGGCTGGACGCCGTGATGATCCTGACCTCCGGCTCGCACGGCGCGGACGCGCTGGCCGCGGTGCGCGCGGGCCTGCCGGTGTTCTGCGAGAAGCCGTTGGCCTACAGCCAGTCCGAGGCCCGTGCGCTGGTCGACCTGGTCTCCGATCGGCCCATGGTGCAGGTGGCCTACATGAAGCAGTACGACCCCGCGGGGGCCGCGCTCGCGGACCTCGTCACCGTCCTGACCGACGTGCGCGCGGTCGACGTGCAGGTGCTGCACCCGTCGGACGCGTCGCAACTGGCCTTCGCCTCGCTGCCGCCGCGGCCCGCCGATGCGGACCCGGAGGTGCTGGCCCCGCTGACCGCGGCCACCGACGAGGTGGTGCGGTCCGCCATCGGCCGCACCGGCGACGAGCACGCCCGGCTGTACACCAACATCCTGCTGGGCAGCATCGTGCACGACATCTCGCTGCTGCGCGGCATGTTCGGCTCACCGGAGAGCATCGACCTGGTGCGACGGTACGCCGGCGAGCCCGGCTCGGTCGAGGTGCTGGGCACCCTGCCGGGCGGCATCCCGCTGTCCCTGACGTGGCACTACATCCCCGACTATCCGGCCTATCGGGAGACCGTCATGGTCCATCACGGCAGCGGCAGCGCGGGGGTGGTGTTCCCCTGCCCGTACCTGCTGAACGCCCCCAGCGAACTGCACGTGGTCGGCAATGCCGGCGGCGCGGAGTCGCGGGCGGTGACGCGCAGCGTGCGCGAGGAGTTCGAGGTGGAGTTGGAGGGTTTCGCGGCGATGGTGCGTGACGGAGTTCCGCCGCGCTCCGGGCCGGGGGAGGGTCTGGCGGACATCGTCACCGGCCAGCGCATGTATGCCGCCTACGCGCACCGCTACGGCGTCGAGACCGGCGGCGAGGTCGACGGCCTGTGACGACGCCCCGGGCTGCGGCGCTGGTGCCGCACACCCACTGGGACCGGGAATGGTACGAGCCGTTCCAGCGGTTCCGCATGCGCCTGGTCGACGTGGTGGACGACGTGCTGGTGCGGGCCGAGGCCGACCCGGCCTTCCGGTTCACCTTCGACGGCCAGATGGCCGCCGTGGAGGACTACCTGGAGGTCCGGTCGCAGAACCGGCAGCGGCTGGCAGACCTGGTGCGGCGCGGGCAGTTCGCCATCGGTCCCTGGCGGGTGCTGCTGGACGAGTTCCTGTGCTCGGGTGAGAACATCATCCGCAACCTGCAACTGGGCCACCGGCAGGCGGCGGCACTCGGCGGCGCCATGGACGTCGGCTACCTGCCGGACATGTTCGGCCACGCCGCGCAGATGCCGCAGATCCTGCGTGGCGCGGGAATCACGCAGGCGTGCGTCTATCGAGGCGTCCCCTCCGCGGTGACGGGGCATCGGTTCCGCTGGGTGTCCCCGGACGGCACCGGGATCGACACCGAGTACCTGATCGCGGGCTACGGCAACGTCTCCGACCTGTTCGATGATCCCGACGACCTGACCGGCCGGCTGGATCGGCGGCTGGACCGGTTCGCGGCGGCGTTCGGTGGCGCCGGCGCGGCGGGCGGTGACGGGGACTCCGGCGAGCCCGGCGACGAGGTGCTGGCCATGTACGGCACCGACCACTCCGGCCCGCTGCCGACCCTGATGGAGATGGTGCGTCGGCTGGACGCCGAGCGCGGGGGCGGGCTGCGAGCCGCCACCCTTGCCGAATATCTCGAGGCGTTCACGCCGGATGCTCCGGGCCTGCCGGAGATCCACGGGGAACTGCGCTCGCACGCCCGCGCCAACATCCTGCCCGGCGTGATCTCGATCCGCCCCCGGCTCAAGCAGTCGCTGGCCGGGTCGGAACGGATGGTGGAGCGCTACGCCGAACCCCTGCAGGCCCTGTGGGGCACCGACTGGCCCTCGGTGCTGCTGGAGTTGGCCTGGAGCAAGCTGGTGGACTGCTCCTGCCACGACTCGGTCACCGGCTGCGGCGTCGACGAGACGGCGGTCCAGGTGGCGGCGCGCATCGCGGAGGCCGGGCAGATCGGTCAGGCGATCCGGGACGACGTCGTCGCGGCGCTGGCCCGGGACGTTCCGTCCGACGCCGTGCTGGTGGTCAACCCGTCCCCGCGGCGGCGTGGCATGCTGCTCACGGCCACGCTTCCGGCGCCCGAGAACGGGCCGGTGGAGCTGGTCGATCCTGCCGGGAACCGTTGTCTCACCCAGGAAATCGATGTTCCGGAGCGTGTGCTGGCCGACGAGATCTGGGACGCGAGCGAGCTGTCCACGCTGTTCCGGCGGGTGCACGACCGGGAGCTGTTCGGACGGCAGGTCCGGGAGGTGACGATCGACGCCGATGCCGACGCCGATGCCGACGCCGGGCCGCCGAGCCTGACCTTCCACGTGGCGCTGGACCCGGGGTCGGGCCGGTGGGACGCCACCGTGCAGCGCGCCAGGGTCGCCGCTGCCGCGGCACGGCGGCCGGGACGGTGGCGGGTCCGCATCGTGGACGAGCCGCAGCGTACGGTGGCGGCCCGGATCGACGTTCCCGCACTGGGTGTCACCTCCGCGCGGCTGGTGACAGCGCCGGATCACCCCACCGTCCCGGCACCCACCGAGGCCGAGCCGGTGGCGGCCACCTCGGCCGGCCTGGTGGGTGACGGCATCACGGTGGCGGTCAACGACGACGGTGGGCTGCGGATCGCCGGGGGAGGAGTGGTGCTGGACCGCGTAGGGACCCTGGTGGACGGCGGTGACGCCGGCGACTCCTACAACCACGCCCCACCGACCGCCGACACCCTCGTCGCCGTGCCGGACTCCGTGCAGGTCGAGATCGTCGACGCTGGGCCCGTCGTGGCCAGGGCGCTGGTGCGCCGCCGGTACGCCTGGCCGAGCAGCGCCGACCGGGAGCGGCGCTCCGAGGGCACCGAGGTCGTCGAGGTGGACACGCTGGTCGAGGTCCGGGCGGGGGAGTCCTTCGTCCGGCTGGAGGTCTCGTTCGACAATCGGGCGCGCGACCACCGGCTGCGGCTGCACGTGCCGTGTGCGACGCCGGCCGAGACCAGTCACGCCGCTGGGCAGTTCGCCGTCATCCCGCGCGGCCGCCACCCGGAGGCCGGTCCGGTGGGGGAGTTCCCGATCGCCACCTATCCGGCATCGACGTTCGTGGACGCCGGCGGGGCCGGAATCCTGCTGACCGGCCCGACGGAGTATGAGCTGCTGTCCGACCCGGACGAGATCGCGCTGACGGTGATGCGCTCGGTCGGGTACCTGTCGCGCAACCGCAACGCGCTGCGCGACGAACCCGCCGGACCGCAGCTACCAACCCCGCTGGGCCAGTCCCCGGGCCGTCACACCGTCCGGTTCGCGGTGGTGCCGCACACCGGCGACTGGCGGGATGCCGGGTTGGCCGACCTGGCGGAGGAATTCCTGCTGGACCCCGTGCTGCGTACTGGATCCGGACCCGCCGGCGGCGCGCTCCCCGGCGCCCGCGCGGGGTTGGAGCTGTCCGGCGACGGGATCGTGCTGTCCGCCGTGACCGCCGCACCCGGCGGGGCCATCGACGTGCGGATGGTGGCGATGACGGACGCACCGGCCACGGCCACCCTGACCAGGCCGGGGCGACCGTTCGGCTCGGTCCGACCGGTCGACCTGCTCGGCCGCGACACGGCCGGGACCGGCGCGGATGGCGCCCCGCTGCTGGACGGCGCCGGCCGCTGCACCGTCGCGATGCGCCCCTGGCAGATCCGCACCGTCCGGCTGGCCTGATCCGGCTCGCCACGCGCGTCGGGTCCCGTTCGCGCTGTGAGCATTGCGGGCACAGTGCGCCCTGTCGGCGTTGCGGGCCCGTCCACCCCTGTGGGCGTGGCGGGGCTGCGGGCGCTGGTGTGCGGATCCCGGGCATGCGGCGATGCTGCGAGCAACTCAGGTTGACAAATCCTAGTTTGTCAACCACAGTTGCTACATGGCCCGACGACAGCCCGATCCGATCGGCGGCACCGCGGATGATCTCGCCGCGGTCGTCGCGCTGCGCGAACTGGCGGACCGGCTGGAGGACGCCGCCGTGCAGCGCGCGGTCGCCGAGGGCTGGTCGTGGGCGCAGGTGGCGCTGGCCCTGGGCGTCACCCGGCAGGCCGTGCACAAGAAGCACCTGCGCCGGCTGGGCCCCGCCGGTCGGGGGCTGCGGGGTCGGCATGGCTGACACGGATGCCGGGGGAGTGCCGGGAGGATTCGGCCTTCGCAGGCTGATGCTGGACGCCCGCCGGGAGGCGATCCAGGCCGGTGCTGGGGACGTGCGGGCCGAGCACCTGCTGCTGGCGCTGGCCGCATCGCAGTCGCCCGCCGGTCGATTGCTGTCCGACGCCGGGCTGGACCGGGACGCGGTGGTCGCGGCGCTGGCGGCGGAGCGCGAGCACAGCCTGGCGGCGGTCGGCATGGTGCCGATGCCGACGGATCGGTTGCGCGCCACCATATCCGGGGGTAATCCGGGGTGGGGGGCCTCCGCCAAGGAGGCGCTGCTGGCCGGTCGACGCCAGGCCCACGATGCCCGCCGCACTGCGCAGGTGGCGCGCCGGATGCAGCAGAAGGCCCGGCGGCTGGACCAGGCCGCCCGCCGATTCGAGGAGACCGCCCGGCGGATCGAGCGCGGCGATGGTGTCGCCCGGAGCAACCTGCCGCATGGGCACGACAGGTCCGCGGCGGGCCACGGTGCACAGGCCCGTCCGGGTCCGATGTCCGAGTTGGATCTGCTGCACGGGATCCTCTCCGCGGAGTTGGGCACCGTGCCGCGGGCGCTGGCGCTGGCCGGGTTCGACCGCGGTGGGCTGCTGGATGCCCTTGACGGCGCCGGCGGTGAGCCGTGATGTTCTCCGCGCTGTCGATCGGCGGCCTGCTGCAGTGCCGGCTGCGGGGCCTGATGGCCTGCGCACCGGACCACGTCGGCGCACCGGACGGTGTCGGCGCACCGGACCGCGTCGGCGCACCGGACCGCGTCGTCGGCCGCGCCGATGCACCGGCCGTGCCCGCGGTCCGGAACGCGGCGTGGTCAGGCGCAGATGGCCTGCACGCCGGTGTCGCCGTCCTCCAGCCAGTGCCGACCCGGTGCTGCCGCCAGCAGGACCCGGTCGCCGCGCACCACGACGCGACTCC
>JBIQML010000061.1:0-13440 GCA_044463405.1 Nakamurella lactea
CGGGTAGCCGCCGGATGCTGCGGCCAGCGCCGAGGCGGCGGGCGGCGTCATCGGCCTGCCGGCGGCCACTGCGGGAGCTGTCAGCGCCTCGATGGTCGCCGCCTGATCGAGCAGGCCCAAGGTGTGCCACTCGGCGCGTTCCAGATACGTGACCGCTTGTCCTGGCTCCCGAAGGCCCGGCAGGCCGGCCATCACGACGGCCAACGGCCACCCGTCGGGGACGTGCTGCTGCAGGGTGGCGGCCAGCTCAGCGAGCTCGTCCCGGGAGGCCAGGTGCGTCTCATCCAGCGTCAGCACCAACCCGGCGTCGTGCTCGGCGGCCGCGCTCATCGCCTCGCTCAGGCTCACATCCAGCGCGAGTTCTGGGCGCGCCCGGGGGGCCCGCCGGTGCATCTGCACCTCGGCGGACAGCCCCAGTACCGTGGCCCGGACCCGGGTCGAGGTCACCTTCAGCCGATCTCCGGGCCGGGTCTGCCGGTACAGGTCGCGCGCCGCGGTGAGCCGGTCGATCAGGTGCGGGGTGAAGCGGCCACTGGCGCGCACCTCGGCGGGGACGGTCAGCCAGCCGTACTCGTCGGCGGCGATGGCGGCGATCTCGCCCAGCACGACGGTCTTGCCGACGCCTCGGACCCCGGTGAGCACCAGCGGGCGAGGGGTCCTGCTGTCCAGCGCCGCGACGGCGAGCGTCTCTCGGGCGGCCGCGAGGATCTCGTCCCGCCCGGCGAGCACGGCGGGCATCTGGTTGAAGCCCGGTCGGAACGGGTTGGGCTGTCGTGGCATGGACACAGTATAGCTGCTATAGCGTTCGCGCTGAATATAGCAAATGACGATATCTATAGCGCGTTATAGCAGCGTCAGGATGTTACGCACGCACGCACCCACCCGCCGGCCGGCCGGCCCGTCCCCGGCACGTGCTGTGGTGGCCCGGTGACTGCGCGGATCGTCGTGACACCTCGGCGGCGGTTCCGGTCTGCGAGCAGATCCGCACAGGATCTTGCCGGTGCGATCGCCGACGGCGGGCTGACCGATGGCCAGCGACTGCGGTCGGTACGGGCTGGCTGCGGGGCCTGGGCGTCGCGATCAACATCGGGCGGCCCCGCTCACCGAGCCGGTGATCGATCCCGGCGTCGGGGCCGCCGGGACCGGAGGTCGATACCATTGCCCGGATCGTGTCCACGCCCCTCAAGGAGCCCCATGCCCCGCGCCCTCATCACCGGGATCACCGGCCAGGACGGGCTCTACCTGTCCGAGCAGCTGCTGGGCAAGGGGTACGAGGTGTACGGGCTGATCCGGGGTCAGAACAATCCGAAGCGCGCCCTGGTGGAGCGCCAGGTCCCCGGGGTGCGGCTGCTCACCGGGGACATCACCGACCTGGCCAGCCTGATCCGCGCATTCACGGTGGCGCAGCCCGACGAGGTGTACAACCTGGCCGCGATCTCGTTCGTCGCCTACTCCTGGGAGAACGCGAAGCTCACCAGCGACGTCACCGCTCTCGGCGTGCTGAACATGCTGGAGGCCACCCGGCTGTACGCCGGCGACGACATCTCCCGGGTGCGCTTCTACCAGGCATCGTCCTCGGAGATGTTCGGCAAGGTGCAGGAGGTTCCGCAGCGGGAGACCACCCTGCTGTGGCCGCGCTCGCCGTACGGCGTCTCGAAGGTCTACGGCCACTACATGACCATCAACTACCGGGAGTCCTACGGCTTGCACGCCTCGTCGGGAATCCTGTTCAACCACGAGTCCCCCCGGCGCGGGCAGGAATTCGTCACCCGGAAGATCTCCATCGCGGTGGCCAGGATCGCGCTGGGCCTGCAGGACGGCATCTCGCTGGGCAACCTGGATGCCAAGCGGGACTGGGGATTCGCCGGCGACTACACCGACGCCATGTGGCGGATGCTGCAGGCCGACGCCGGCGACGACTATGTGATCTCCACCGGCCGGACGCATTCCATCCGGGACTTCCTGGACGTGGCCTTCGCCCGGGTCGGGGTGGACGACTGGTCGAAGTTGGTGACGGTCGATCCGGCGTTCTTCCGCCCCGCCGAGGTCGACGAACTCCGGGGGGACTCCAGCAAGGCCCGGGACACGCTCGGCTGGACGCCCACGGTGTCCTTCCAGGACCTGGTGACCATGATGGTGGACGCCGACCTGGCCGATCAGCGGGAGCGGGCCGAGCGGGACGGGCGCGAACCGGCCCCGCTCCGCTGAGCCGGCACCATGCGGGCGAATGCCACCGACGGCCGACGGGAGCGACTCCAGTGACCCATCCCGCTCCGGCCGGTGCCCGTCCGGCCGAACCGGACGGGCACCCCGTGTCGGCGCGTCCGATCTTGATCACCGGGGTGACCGGGCAGGACGGCAGCTACCTGGCCGAGCGGTTGCTGGCCGACGGGTCGGCGGTACACGGACTGGTACGACCGGGTGACGCGGCCGCCGACCGGCTGGCCGCCCGTCACCCCGAGATCGTGTTGCACGCCGGTGATCTGGCCGATCCGCAGCGCCTGTCCGCCCTTGTGGCGGATATCCGGCCGGTGGAGATCTACCATCTGGCCGGCATCTCCTCGGTGGCACAGTCCTGGCAGCAGCCGTTGCTCACTGGCGCGGTGACCGGCCTGGCGACCGCCGCGCTGCTGCAGGCCGCGTGGGAACTGTCCGACCGGTCCGGCGAGCCGGTGCGGTACGTGCAGGCCAGCAGCGCGGAGATCTTCGGGAATCCGGCCACCAGTCCACAGGACGAGTCCACGCCGGTGGCCCCCGTCAATCCGTACGGCGCCGCCAAGGCCTACGCGCACCACCTGGTCGGCGTCTATCGGGGTCGGGGACTGCACGCCGTCTCGGCGATCCTGTACAACCACGAATCCCCGCGCCGGCCGGGTAGCTTCGTCACCCGCAAGATCACCAGCGGGGCGGCGGCGATCGCGCGGGGGGAGTCCGACCGGCTGGTGCTGGGCAACCTGGACGCTCGCCGGGACTGGGGCTGGGCACCCGACTACGTGGACGCCATGGTCCGGGCGGCGCGGCACACCCGTGCGGCCGACTACGTGATCGCCACCGGCCGCGGGCATGCCGTGCGGGACTTCGTCGCGGCGGCCTTCGCCGCAGCGGGGGTCGAGGACTGGCAGCGGTACGTGCACACCGACCCGGCGCTGTACCGGCCGGCCGATCCCACCGAACTGGTGGGCAACGCGGCCCGCGCCCGCACCGAGCTGGGGTGGGTCCCGACGGTCACCTTCGAGGAGCTGGTCGCCCGCATGGTGCGGGCCGACCTGGACTGAGCACCGGGCGCGGCGCAGACGGCCGAGACGCGGCGCCAGACCGGTCCGCAATACGGTGGACCCTGCACGATGGAGAAGAGAGTGGCCGGGCAGCGCGCGATTGGAGACCGTCATCGTCGTATCTGTCGACTCGGATGCATAACCCAAAGTCGGTGACCTATTTCAGTGGCGCAGGATTCGCCTGGCGGCGGCGACGAATGTGCCAAGACCGTCGTTGGCGTCCGCCATGATGGTCCCGTTGGAGATAAACCCGCAGGCGCCCTTGGCCACCCACAGGGTCAGGTCCTTGCCACCCGAGTAGGCGAACGCCGCCACAAGGAGCCCAGGGTCGTCGCCAGGGCAGCTCGCCGAGCCGCTGTCGATGTGCCCGAGGTTGATGGCGTTCGCCAGCCCGGCCAGCCGCGCGGCGCCCCCCGCGTCGAGCCGAGCGTGCCGCTTCAGCGTGTAGGGGTGGCTGTCCACGTTCCCGGCGTAGTCGCAGATGAGCCCGGCGACAGGCGGCTCGGACGGCAGGAGTGAATCCGACGGCCCCGCCGTGCCGGTCGGAGCATTGCCGGAGGGATCGTCGCCGACCGGGCAGCCGGTCGTCACAGTGACCGCAAGCCTCGGACCGCCGGGGTCCGGTATCGGGGTCGGGTCCAGCCACAACGCCATGGCGTCGATTCGCCAATAGCTCGCCCTTGTGCCGCTCGCCGCCACACTGATCTCCAGTTCTGCGTTCGCCCATGCGTTGCTGTCGTGGCGGTCGTCAAACTCGGCCACGGCGATGGGAACGCCCGGAACGACCCGGCAGTTCGAGCACGGCGGCGTGGCGGGCTCCGGGGTGAGCCCGCCCCCGCCGCGCTGGGTCAACCCCCGTGGCGGATGGGTGTTGATCCATTTAAGCGCCTTCGAGAAGGCCATCGGCACGCTCCAGTACCGTGCCGTCTCGACAAGTGAGGAGGTCGTCGGTACGCCGTCGAGTGGGCCCGGCAGCGTCGATGGCGCACGGGTCAACCGCGTCGCCGACGAGGGGACGGTGAACAGGCCGAGCAGCCGGCGGGTCTCTGCGGCGGTGAGCTGTTTGGCCCTTCCCAGCGTCAACCCGGTCGATACGGCGGTGCCGGCGGAACCCCTCAGGTGCGCACCGGACCCGCCGGATCCGCTGGTGGACGATGCCTCGGCCACGGCGGCGCCCGACGCTGAGGTTGCGCCGGACTGCGGCCGGGCGCAACCAGCTACCAATATCAGCACTCCCATCCCGGCGGCAGCAAGAACTCGCCGCGCGCCCGGCCGGCGGGGTCCTTCCCCTTGAACCCTGTGCATCTGAATGCTCCTTCCGGGGCTCTGGGGTGGTTGCCCTTCCTGCCATCCTGGACGTAACGAAGCGTGCCAACGGTTGCACGGACCACAGGCGCGAACGAACGTTTCCGCCAGTTCGTGTGCCTGCCACCGTGGGCTGGTCACGGACCTCGGCGCGTCGAACGCCGGCGGGCGTCGTCGCGTGGACTGCGTAGACTGACCCGTCGGTGCGATCCGGTACGACCTCGATGGGGTGATGACGACGAAGGGGCTTGCGCAGCAGTTCCGTTCGCTGCTGCTGGTGCGTGGTGACCGTGCGCCGCAGCCGGCACAGGCCGTGCACGCGCTGGCCGAGGACGCCGGCGCCGCCGCGGTCGTCGACCGTGCCGTGGCCGAGTTCCACGACCGGTACCCCGACCTGGACCTGCCCCAGCTGGTCGTCGTGATCGCCGCATTCTGCGAGGAGGACAGCGTCGGCGCGGTGATCGACGAGGTGCCCGATCAGATCGCGGGCGTGCCGTGCCGGGTGCTGATCGTGGACGACGGCAGCCTCGACTCCACGTTCGACATCGCCGTAGAGCATGGCGCTCTGGTGTGCCGGCTGGAGCGCAACTGCGGGCACGGCACCGCGCTGCGCGCCGGATACCGGCTGGCCGCCGAGGGTGGCGGGCGCTACATCGCCACCCTGGATGCCGACGGCCAGTGGGATCCGGCCGACCTTCCGGCCATGGTCGAGTTGCTCAAGGACGACCGGGCCGATATGGTGCTCGGCTCACGCCGCCTCGGCCGCACCGAGAATACCCATCTCTGGCGTAATCTCGGCGTCCGGGTGTTCTCGGTCGTCATCAGCGCAATCACCCGAACGAAGATCACCGACAGCTCCAGCGGGCTGCGAGCCATGCGGGTGGAGGTGACCTCGACGGTCCGTCAGACCCAGCCGCAGTATCAGACCTCGGAGCTGCTGATCGGGGCGATCTTCCAGGGATTCCGGGTCGCCGAGGTTCCCACCGTGATGCGCCGCCGGACTGCCGGCGAGAGCCGGAAGGGCCGCACGTTCAGCTACGGGTTCAAGTACGCTCTGGTCATCACGCGCACGACCATTCGCGAGTGGCGCGGCCGGGCGCGGCGGCCCCGCACCCGATAGCCGAGGCATACGCGCTCCTCGGGGGGGCTTGGCCACGGCACGCGGATCAGACCCCTGCGTCGACCGTCGACAGATCGTCCGCGGCGAGCCGTCCGTCGTGCATCACCAGCAACCGGGTGGCCCGCTGCATCAGCGGCGCGAAGTGGGTGGTGACGATGGCCGCGATGCCCTGGCTGTCGACCAGCTCGCCGATCATGTCCAGCACCCGGAAGGCGGTCTCGGAATCCAGCTGCCCGGTCGGCTCGTCGGCCAGCAGGATCTCCGGCCGCGGGGCCAGCGCCCGGGCCAGCGCCACCCGCTGCTGCTGCCCGCCGGACAGCTCGTACGGGCGCTGCCGCTCGTGCCCGCCGAGCCCCACCAGCTCCAGCACCTCCGCCACCCGCTCGTCCCGTTCGTCGGGCGGGGTGCGCAGCGCCCGCAGCGGCACCTCGACGTTCTCCGCGGCCGACAGCATGGGCAGCAGCCCGAAGGACTGGAACACGTAGCCGAGCGTGCCGCGGCGCAACTGCGAGACCTCCTCGTCGGACAGCTCTGCCAGGTTCCGGCCGTGCACCCGCACCTCGCCGGCGGTCGGCCGGTCCAGGCCGCCGAGCAGCCCGAGCAGGGTGGTCTTCCCCGAGCCGGAGCGGCCGCGGACGACGACCAGTTCGCCGGGCCGGGCCTCCAGGTCGACGCCGTCGCAGGCCCGCACCTCGCCGGCGGCGGTGGAGAACACCCGGGTCAGCCCGCGGGCGGACACCACGGGGTCGACGCTCGCCGCTGGACTTCGCGGGTTCGATGCACCGTTTTCGCCGCGATCGGACTCGGAATGGTGCATCAGACCCGCGAAGTCCGGGGAGGGGCGATGGAAACCACCCGCCGCGGCATCGGGGAACAGCTCCTCCGTCACGACTCCTCCCATCCCGAGTCCTGCGGCCTGATGGCCAGATGGTCCGGCCGCTCGTCCAGCCGCACCCGGTCCACCAGGTTCAGGTTCATCGCCGTCGCCTGCGGGATCTGCATGCGGCCCAGCCTGTCCACCACGGCGAACTCCTCCGCGATCCGGCGCGGCCGCCCGTCGGCGTCCACCTCGGTGCGCCGCATGGTCTCGGTCGCGATCCGCCCGTCGCGGATGTGGATGGTCCGCCGCACGTGGCCCGCCACCGCGGGATCGTGCGTGACGATGAGTGTCGTCACTCTCAGTTCCTCGTTGACCGACCGCAGTGCCTCCAGCACCTGGGCGGTGGACGCCTCGTCCAGCTCCCCGGTCGGCTCGTCGGCCAGCAGCACCTGGGGAGAGTTGGCCAGCGCCACCGCGATCGCCACCCGCTGCTGCTCCCCGCCGGACAGCTCCGGCGGTCGCCGGTCCGCGCAGTAGCCCACGCCCAGCACGTCCAGCAGCGATGCGACCCGCGCCTGGCGACCGCGCAACCCGCTGCGGGAGCGGCCCGCCAGGGACAGCACCATCGCGACGTTCTCGGCCGCCGTCAGGTAGGGCAGCAGGTTCCGCGGCGCCTGCTGCCAGACGAACCCCACGGCGTCGCGCTGGTAACGCACCCGCTCGGCGCGGTCCATCCGCAGCAGGTCGTGCCCGGCCACCACCGCGGTGCCCGCCGTCGCCCGGTCCAGCCCCGCCAGGATGCTCAGCAGCGTGGACTTGCCCGACCCGGACACCCCGATCACCGCCACCAGTTCGCCGGGCAGCACCCGCAGGTCCACCCCCTGCAGCGCCTGCACCTCGATGCCCTCGGCGGTGTAGATGCGCACCAGGTCGCGGCACAGGATGGCCGGCTCCCGGTCCGGTCCCGCCGCGGCCACCGGGCCACCGAACAGGTCCTGCTCGCTCATCCGGACATGCTCCCTCACTCCTCGTCCAGCTTGACGGCGGTCGCCGCGGTCACCCTGCGGGTGGCCACCAACCCGATCCAGGTGGCCAGCGCGACCAGCACCACGAACCCGCCCAGCAGCGCCGCCAACAACCCGGCCCCCACGAACAGCGACGGCTGCGCGCGTCCGCCGGTGAAGGGTGCGAGGTCCACCGTGGCGCGCACCAGGATGGCCAGGCCCAGTCCGAGCCCGGCCCCGATCACCAGCGCCACCACCGCCGCCGGTGCCTGTTCCCACACCACCAGTGCCCTGCGCTGGCGGACCGACAGGCCCAGCACCCGCAGGATGGCCAGCAGCCGGGCCCTGGCGGTGGTGGTCAGCACCATGGTCAGCAGCAACGCGGCGATGGCGGCGATCGACGCCGCGATCAGTGCCCCGACCAGGGCCACCCGCATGCCGCTGGCGATGGCACCGCGTTGCAGGGCCACCGCGCTGTCGGAGGCCAGCTGCACGGTCGCCAAGGGTCCGAGGATCCGGTTGAGGGCCGCGCCGATGGCCCGCTGGTCGGCCCCCGGCGCCGTCGAGATCAGCACGCTGCTCGGCTGGAAGGCGCCCAGGCCGGTGACGGAGGAGTCGACAAGTACGAAGTCCGGGGCGTGCCCGAGCCCGGTCAACCTGTCGGTGCTGCCGAGCACTCGCAAGGTCACGGTGCCGAAGTGCAGCGTGGCACCGCGCGGGGCCAGACCGGTCGAGACAATGGCACCCGGCACAGGTCCGCCCGTCATCCCCGCCGGCACCGGGATGGCGGCCGGCACGTCGCGCTGCACGGCCGTCAGCGCCGCGGTGTCGGCCACGTTCAGGTTGACGAACGGTTGCGTCGGCTGGTCGTTGATCTGCACCGGAGCGGAGCCGACCAGCATCGTCCGCGCGGCCGCCGTCACCCCGGGGACCGACCGGATCCGGGCGTACTGGGCGTAGGTGACGGTGACCCCGTTGACCTGCAGCTGCGCGCCCAGATTGGACAGGGCGGCCTGCTGGGTGCCGTGCGTGAGCGTGGTCAGCGTCACCGCCGAGAACACCGCGACCGACACGCCGGCCACCACCGCCAGCACCGGGGCGACGCCGACCACCGGGTCCCGCAAGGCCCGCACCGATCCGAGGTACCCCACCACCGATGGGCGCCGGCGGAAGATCCGGCTGAGCAGGCGCAGCGGCAGCGGGTACAGCCGCAGCACCAGCACGCATGCCGCGGCCGCCAGCAGCAGCGGGGCGGCCGCGACCAGCAGGTCGGTGCCGGCACCTGTGCCCAGCCCGGCGGACAGCAGCAGGTACAGCGAGACGGCCGCCAGTCCCTGCACCGCCAGCTCCGCCACCCACCGCCACCGGCTCCTGGACCGGATGCCGGTATCCGCCCTGGCCGGGCGGATGGCGGCCTCGATGCGCATGCCGGCCAGCATCGCGGCCGGCAGCAGCCCGGCGAGCAACCCGACCACCAGGCCGGGAGGTGAGACCTGGGCGCCGAACCACCACCACATCGCGGCGACCGCCACGACGGCCGCCGGCAGCCCGGTGATCAGCCCGTCCCCGGCCAGCAGCATCCGCAGCCGCCCGGGAGGGACCCCGCGGCTGGCCAGCAGTCCGGCCAGCGGACGCCGGCGTCGCTCCAGCGCCCGGATGGCCAGCGTCAGCACGGCGATCGCGGCGGCGATCGGGCCGGCCGCCGCCACCGTCAGCACGGACCTGGCGCCCTGCACCCGGCCGAGCGCGGCCTCCAGCGCCGGGATGACGTCGGCGGTCAGCCGCAGCGACTGGATCGTTCCGTCCTGCACGTCCTTGGGCAGATCGGTGGGGACCTCGAAGGTGGTGGCGGTGGCGCCTCGGAGCTGGCCGAGCACCGTGGTGACGTCCGCTCCGGCCAGTCGTTGCAGGTCCAGCGGATACCAGATCAGCGCGTGCCGGTTCGTCGCGTCGGGCACCAGGGCGACGTATGCCTCCGGGTCGGCGTACATGGTGGAGGTGATCCGCGGGGTGGCGTTTCCGTCGTCGAACACGTTGGGCTGCACCACCGTCGGGTGCATCGCCCAGTAGTCGGCGCCAGGGTCCTTGGGCCGGAAGATCCCCACCAGCACCGCCGCGGTGTCCATCCCGCCGCTGGTGCCCGAGATGCCTTCCCTGCCGGTCAGTTCCACCTGCTGGCCGATCCGCCAGCCCAGCGCGTCGGCCGTTTTCTGCGACACCGTCACCGCCACCGGGCTGGACATCGACGCGGCCGGCCGCGGCCAGTGCCCGGCCACCAGGTCGGCCACCCGGTCCAGCCGCGGGTCCATCTGCACGATGAAGCTGGTGATCGCCCCGGCCGGCGTGGTGGACAGCTCGCCGGAGCCGGCCAGGACGTTGGAGCCGATGGAGAACCTCGGCGCGCCCACCAGGCTCCGCAGCGGCTGCGGAAGCTGCGCGCGCGCCGCGGCCATCTGGTCGAAGAACGCCCCGTACTGGCCGTCCACACCGATCGGCATGCCGGTGGACGAGGGGTCCTTCGACGGCGCGGTCGCCCACCGGCCCTCGGCGTGTGAGATCAGGTAGCGCGAGGTCGGCGGGGCCTGTTCGACGGTCTGGCTGATCTCCTGGGCGGCCATGCGGGCGAACACGCTGGGGGTGGCCGCCAGCAGCGCGGCCACCGCCAGCACCAGCAGCGCGACCACCAGCGACGGACCGTGCACCGGGCGCCGGTGACGCAGCAACAGGCCGGGTCCGCCCAGCCTGCTGCGTGCCCACGCGAGGTGCGGCCTGCCCACCGTCCGAACGCTCATGGTGCTAGATCACCAGCTCGCTGGGGGTGGAGCGCAGCACCTGGCGACGCAGCCGGACACCGTGCGCCGCCACGATCAGCAGCACCAGCAGGACATGGACGCCGATCAGGATGCTGCCCAGCCGCCAGCCCACGTGCAGGGTCGGGGTGACGCGCAGCGCGCCGACCACCGCAGATCCCGCCAGGCTGGTGACGGTGGTCAGGACCGAGGCGGCAGCCACCGCGACGCCGAGCACCCAGCCACCGATCGCGGTGACGAGAAGCTCGCGCCGCCGCCAGCGTGCCTGGGTGCGAGCCGGCACGCCGACCGCCCGGAGCACCACCAGCTCGCCACGCCGGGACAGCGACAGGCTGGCGATCACGCTGGCCACCCCGATCGCCGCCAGCAGCAGCGCCCCGGCCGCGCCGAACCACAGCGTCAGGGCGGTGGGGGCGACCAGGGCCTGCGTGGAGCGGGTGTCTGCCAGGCTGATCACCGAGGTGGGCGGGACCAGCGGTTGCACGGCGGCCGACGCGGCCGCGTCCCCCGGGGTCGCCCACAGCTCGTTGGCCGCCGGCAGGTCCGGCGTGCTGCGCAGCAGCATGCGCTCCAGCCCCGGCAGGTCCGCCAGCACGGTGGGGGTGCTGGTGTCGCCGGGCAGCAACGGGGAGATCGCGACCACGCGCGCCCGGAACTGCCTGGCCTGGTCCAGGGCGATCGTCACCGAGTCACCGACGGACAGCTGCAGGGCTTCGGCCAGCGCGCTGTCCAGCGCGACCGGCAGCACCGCAGGGCCGGCGACGGACAGCCGGACGGTGTTGTTCTGCCCGGCCGGGATCTGCCCCGACAGGCCCACGCGGTCCCTCGTCGCGGTGAGCCGGTACCGCTGCAGTTGCCGGATCATCTCGTTGGTGGCCCGCGGCTGGGGTTGCGCCACCCACCGGCCCCCCGACAGGTCCAGCGACCTCTCGCCGCCGCCGACGCGAGCGTGCGCTGACCTGACGGTGACGTGCACGGCCATCGGCTCGTCGGCGCTCGGCACCTGGACGTCGATGGCCACCAGCCGGGAGCCCGGGCGCAGCTGCGGAACCTTGGCCAGCACTTGCACCGCGGTCGGCGTGCCGGGCGCCGTGCCCGCCACCGGAACGTGGTCCGCGGTCCCGGCCTGGACCGGGGCCAGCGCCCCGTCCGGGGCCTGGATCCACAGCGTCACCGACACCGACGTGCTGATCCCGGCCGGTCCGGGTCCCCCCGGCGCCTGGCGGACCGACCCGTCGGAGTGTGCCGTGAGCTCGCCGGGCCTCGCCCAGGCCAGCGCCACGTCCAGCGACATCGTCACCGCCGTCGTACCCCGCGCCAGCGGCACGCCGGCTGAACTGCCGTCGGTACTGCCCGTGCCGTCCGCACCGCCGGATCGGCCTTCGGTCAGCACCGACGCCAGCCGATCGGGCTGGAAGGAGGCGCCGGCGGCCGGGACGACGGTCGACATCTGCCGTGCCGACACGCCGATGAGGGAGCCGGACACCTCGCCCAGCTCGATCGGCCGGTGCAGCACGGTCAGCGCGGCGGACACCGTCGGCTCCGCGGACACCGCCCCGACCATGTCGGCGTAGGGCCTCGCGGTGATCGGGTCCGTGACGGGCAGCTGCGCCACCAGCGGCGCTCCCCCCGAGAGCACATCGGTCTGGGTCTGCGTCACCGATTGGGTCGCCGAGTAGCTGGCGGCCAGCCCCGCGGCCCCGATGGCGATCGACACCAGCACCACGACCACACCGAAAACCGTGCCGCGGCGGGCGATCTGCCGGCTGGCGAGCGCGGGACCGAGCCTGCGGACGCGGCCGGCCGCCGCCTCCGCCACGGCGGCCAGCACGCCGAACAGCACGCCGGCCAGCACCGCGGCGGCGATCAGTACCAGGGCGGGTGCGAGCACGGCGATCGGGTCGATGTGCGTGGTGCCGTCGTCGGCCTGCACCAGTGCGGATCCGGTACGCAGGAATCGCCAGAGCGCCACGCCGGCGGCGATCAGTACCAGCAGCACCGTGCTAGTCGCCGCCAGCGCGCGGATCCGGCCGGAGTCGTCGATCTGCTGGCGGTTTGCCGGCAACCGGGCCTGCCGCGCCGCCGGGATGGTGATCACCACGATGGCCACCGCCGCGACGACGGCGGCCTGCACCCAGCCGGTCAGCGGCACGCCGGCCTGGGAGAAGCTCAGCACCCCCGCCGCGACGCCGGCGCCGATCGCCGCGGCCGGCACCGCGATCAGCGCGGCCTCGCCCAGCGCGATCCGGGTCAGTTGCCCGGCGGAGGCGCCCCGGGACCGGATCAGCGCGGTCTCGGCGCGCCGCTCCACCGCCAGCAGCCGGGCGAGCTGGATCAGCATCAGCACGCTGATCGCCGCGACCAGGAGCGACGGCACCGGGCTGACGGCCTGGGCCGCGGTGATCGACCCGGTGACGGTACGCAGCGTGTCGGCGAGCCCACCGGCGGACACCGATCCCTGCGGCGACATCGTGCGGTCGGCGGTGACGGCGCTCGGGAGCGCGTCGATCGCGGCGGACATGGCCAGCATCTCGCCGGGAACCAGATGGTCGGCGTCCGGCACGACGGTCCAGTTCACCAGGGACGAGGTGCCCTTGGCCGCCAGCACCGGACGGGGCACCTGGATGAAGCCCGTCGCGGTGCGGTCGGCCGCCAGCGCCGCGCTGCTCCGGGCGGCCGCCGCGTCCGCGTCGAAGTACGGGTCGCTCGGCCGGTTCGGCTCCCAGATGGCATCGACGTCGAAGGTGATGCGGTCGGTGTTGCCCACCGACAGGGTGTCGCCCACCGTCAGGCCCAGGGCGTCCGCGGCGGTCTGCTGCAGCGCTGCAGGCTGGTGCCCGCCACGCGGCGCACCGGACTGCTCGGGCCAGGCGCCGGCGACCAGGTGGGCGTGCGCGCGCAGGTCCTCGAAGCTGGCCAGCCGGATCGTCGGCTGGGCCGAATCATCGGCGGGCGCGGCCTTCCCGGTGCTGGCGGTGACGGGCACCGGTGGCAGCGTCACGCTCCGATAGACGGTGACGTGCAGGCCGCCGAACAGCCGGGAGAACAGCGCATCGGCCGCCCTCTGCTGGGCGTCGGCGTCGGGGGACAGCCTGGACTGCACCTG
>JBIQML010000062.1:0-13407 GCA_044463405.1 Nakamurella lactea
CAGCAGCACGACCGCGGACAGCACGGCGAGGCTGCCGCGCAGCGGGATGCCGAATGGTCCAGGGTGTCCGCGGCGGCCACGCCCGGTACCTAACGCAGCCTGACAAGCCCTACCGGGTTTGAGTGGAACAATGCGCGAGTGCCCACTCCACCACAGGTGACCCTCGCCGACCGCGAGCAGGACGACCTCGACCTGCTGCTCGGCGATGCCCTCGCGCCGCTGTCCGGCTTCGGCCCGCCCGAATCCGGGGTGACGTTGATCGCCCCGCGTTCCGCGGTGCCGGGTGTGCAGCGCGGCGACACGGTCCGGTTGCTGGACGTCGAAGGGGCGCCGCTGGCCGACCTGCGCGTCGACGGCAGCTACCCGACCGACCACGGCGTGGGACTGTGCGGACGCGTGCAGGCCGTCGCGCACCGCGAGCCCCGCCCGTTCGAGGAGCTGTACCGACCGCCCGCACAGGTGCGCCCGGGCGCCCGGGGGCGGCTCGTGGTGGCCACCGATCGCCCGCTGTCCACCGCCGACCTTGATGGCCTCGCGGCCGCCGCCGGCGACCGAGCGGTGCTGATTCTGGCGTTGGTCGGTGCCGGCACACCTCGGGGGCTGTCCGCTGCGGGTCTGATCCGGGCCAGCCTGGCCGCCGCCGGAATGCTGCCCCGCGCCGAGGTGGTGGCGGTGCCGCTGGCTCGCCGGGACGGCGAAGCGATGCAGCGGACCGTCACCGACCGCGTGCTGGCCGCCTATGCCGGGTCATCACGGGGCGGGCCGGCCGACCCGATCGTCCGGCCGACCGGCGAGGGCACGCTGCCGGACCCGGTGGCCGTCGCCGTCCGTCGCGACCGGCCGACCGGCGTCGACCAGGGCCTGGTGGTGCTGTTCACCGGGCTGTCGGGCAGCGGCAAGTCGACCATCGCCCGGGGCGTGCGCAACGCCCTGCTGGAGGCCGGGGATCGGACCGTCACGACCCTGGACGGTGACGTGGTCCGCCGGAATCTGTCGGCCGGGCTGGGATTCTCGCGCGAGGACCGGGACACCAACGTCCGCCGCATCGGGTGGGTGGCCGCCGAGATCGGCCGGCACGGCGGGACCGCGATCGCCAGCCCCATCGCCCCGTTCGCGGCGACCAGGGCGGCGGTGCGGGACATGGTCGCCGCGGCCGGTGCCGCGTTCGTGCTGGTGCACGTCGCGACCCCGCTGGCCGAGTGCGAGCGTCGGGACCGCAAGGGCCTGTACGCCCGGGCCAGGGCCGGCGAGATCCCGGATTTCACGGGGATCTCGTCACCGTACGAGGAACCCACGGACGCCGACCTGCGCATCGACACCACCGCCATCGGCATCCCGGACGCGGTCGGCGCGGTACTGGCGGAACTGCGTCGGCGGGGCCTGATCCGGTGACGGGGGACCTGTTCACCACGGCCGCGCTGGGCGTGCTGGTGGTCAGCTTCGGGGTGGGCATCGTGGTCGGGCTGACCGGCATGGGCGGCGGTGCGCTGATGACCCCGGCACTGATCTTCCTGGGCATCCCGGCCACCGCTGCCGTCGCGAACGACCTGGTGGCCTCCGCGGTCAACCGCAGCGTCGGAGCCGCCGTGCACTGGCGCAGCGGGGCGGCGAACCTGCGACTGGTCGGCTGGCTGGTCGCCGGCTCCGTCCCCGCCGCATTGGTGGGCGCGTTCGCGCTGAAGTTCCTGGCGCCGCTGGGTGATCCGAATTCCTGGCTGAAGCTGGCCATCGGTGTCACGCTGCTGGTGGCGGCCGCCACCTACCTGGTGCGGATGTACCTGAACCTGCTGCGCCGGGACGGTCAGGTCGACGACGCCGGGGCGCTGCGGGTGCGGCCGGCGCCGACCCTGCTGATCGGCGTGGTGGGCGGGCTGCTGGTCGGACTGACCTCGGTGGGATCCGGCTCGCTGATGATGGTGGCGCTGCTGCTGCTGTACCCGGCGCTCACCGCGCGCCGGCTGGTCGGCACCGACCTGGTGCAGGCCATCCCGCTGGTGGTGGCGGCCGCCGTCGGCCACGTCATCGTCTCCGGCGTGGACTGGGCGGTGCTGATCCCGCTGGTGGTCGGCGGGACACCGGGAACCTACGTCGGTGCCAAGCTCGCCGCCCGGGTGCCGCAGGGTGTGATCCGGCGCGGAATCGTGCTGGTGCTCACCCTCACCGGCCTGACCCTGCTGTCGGTCCCGCCCGGCTGGGTCGGCGTGATCGGGGCGGCGCTGGTGATCCTCGGCCCGGTGGCCTGGAGCGTGCTGCGCGACCAGACGATCCGCCGGCGCTCCGAACCCGCACCCGAGGACGACTTCTAGGGCCCGGCCGGCCCGGCCCGGCCCGATCAGATCGTGGTGATCATCCCGGCGCCGACGGTGTTGCAGGTGGCCTCGTCGATCAGGATGAACGATCCGGTCTCCCGGTTCTTGCCGTACGGGTCGGCCAGCAGGGGCACCGTGGTGCGCAACTGCACCCGGCCGATGTCGTTGAGGCCGAGCTTCGAGGTCTCCAGGTCGCGGTGCAGCGTGTTGATGTCCAACCGGTACTGCACGTCCTTGACCAGCGCGCGCCCGCGGCGGGTGGTGTGCTTGATGGCCAGCTTGCGTCCGGCCGCCAGCGGCTCGCTGGTCATCCAGCACACCATGGCGTCGATGTCCTGGGCCGGCTGGGGCGCGTTGCGCACCCGGCAGATCATGTCGCCCCTGGACACGTCGAGGTCGTCCTCCAGCCGCACCGTCACCGACATCGGCGGGAACGCCTGGTCGACCTGCCGGTCGAATACGTCGATTGCGGTGACGTGACTGGTCAGCCCGCTGGGCAGCACCATCACCTCGTCGCCGGGCTTGAGCACCCCGCCGGCCAGTTGACCGGCATAGCCGCGGTAGTCGTGGTGCTCGTCCGACTTGGGCCGGATCACGTACTGCACCGGTAGCCGGGCGTCGATCAGGTCCCGGTCGGATCCGACGTGCACGTGCTCCAGATGGTGCAGCAGTGACGGACCGTCGTACCAGGGCATGTTGGTCGAGCGGGTGGTGACGTTGTCGCCCAGCAGCGCCGACAGCGGGATGATCGTCAGGTCGGGGATCTCCAGCTTGGTGGCGAACGAGGTGAACTCGCGGGCGATGGAGTTGTAGACCTCCTCGGAGAAGTCCACCAGGTCCATCTTGTTGACGGCCAGTACCAGGTGCGGCACCCGGAGCAACGACAGCAGGACGGCGTGCCGCCGGGACTGCTCGGTCAGCCCGTTGCGGGCGTCCACCAGCACCAGCCCGAGGTGCGCCGTGGACGACCCGGTGACCATGTTGCGGGTGTATTGGATGTGCCCGGGGGTGTCCGCGATGATGAACTTCCGCTTGGGCGTGGCGAAGTACCGGTAGGCCACGTCGATGGTGATGCCCTGCTCCCGCTCGGCCCGAAGCCCGTCGGTCAGCAGCGCCAGGTCGGTGTAGTCGTACCCGCGTGACTTGCTGGTGCGCTCCACCGACTCCAACTGGTCGGAGAAGATCGCCTTGGAGTCCAGAAGCAGCCGGCCGATGAGCGTCGACTTGCCATCGTCGACCGAACCGGCGGTGGCGAAACGGAGCAGATCCATGGTGGTCAGAAGTAGCCTTCCCGCTTGCGGTCTTCCATGGCGGCCTCGGAGAACCGGTCGTCACCGCGGGTGGCCCCGCGCTCGGTGACGGTGGCGGCCGCCACCTCGGCGATGATGTCCTGCACCGTGGTGGCCTGGGAGCGGACGCAGCCGGTCAGCGTCATGTCGCCGACCGTGCGGAACCGCACCATCTCCTTGAAGGGCGTCTCGCCGTCCCGCGGCGGCGTCGATTCGGTGACCGACAGCAGCATCCCGTCGCGTTCCACCACCTCGCGCTCGTGGGCGAAGTAGATGCTGGGCACCTCGAAGCCCTCCCGGGCGATGTAGTCCCAGATGTCCAGCTCGGTCCAGTTGGACAGCGGGAATACCCGCATGTGCTCCCCGGCGTGCAGCATGCCGTTGTACAGGTGCCACAGCTCGGGGCGCTGGTTCTTCGGGTCCCATTGGCCGAACTCGTCCCGGTGCGAGTAGATCCGCTCCTTGGCGCGCGCCTTCTCCTCGTCCCGGCGCCCGCCACCGAACGCCGCGGTGAAGCCGTTCTCCTCGATGGCGTGCAGCAGGGTGCCGATCTGCAGCCGGTTCCGGCTGGTCTTGCCGTCGTCGACCACGATCCCGTCGGCGATCGCCTGGTCGACCGAGGCCACGATCAGCCGCACGCCGAGGCGCTCGACCCAGCGGTCGCGGCAGTCCACCACCTCCGGGAAGTCGAAGCCGGTGTCCACCTGCATCACCGGGAACGGCACCCGCGCCGGATAGAAGGCCTTCTCGGCCAGCCGCAGCATCGTGATCGAGTCCTTGCCGCCGGAGAACAGCAGCACGGGCCGCTCGAACTCGGCGGCGACCTCCCGGAAGATGTGGATCGACTCTGCCTCCAGCTCGTCGAGCTGGCTCAGTCGATAGTCCGTGTGACCCTGCATTGCTCCTGATCAGACTCCCGATGGTGGCCGGTGTGTTCGCCGCATGCCACCCTACCGCCCGAGCGGCGCCGGCCCGGTCACGCGCGCTTCCGTGGGCTCGGGAGCCGCCCGGGCGTGCCGCCGGTCGGGCCCCGGGCGGGCCGCCCGTATGGTGACGACGATGGAACTGCACCCCTCCCGGAACCGGGACGCCGAGTTCGCCCGCACGCTGGCACGAGCCGCCGGTGAGGTGCTCCGGCGAACCCGCGAGCAGGCGGGCGACCGTCCGCTCGCCGAGCTGAAGGACCTGGGCGACCGCAGCGCGCAGGCCGAGATCGCGGCCCGGCTGGCCGCGGAGTACCCGGACGACGCCGTGCTCAGCGAGGAGGCCCCGGACGATCCGGTCCGGCTGGGTCGGCCGCGGGTGTGGATCATCGATCCGCTGGACGGCACCAGGGAATACGCCGAGGGCCGCCCCGACTGGGCGGTGCACGTCGCGCTGTGGGAGGGCGGCCCGGGCTCGGGCGCCGGCCCGGTGGGAGACCTCACGGTCGGTGCGGTCGCGCTGCCGGACGAGGACCTGGTGCTCTCCAGCGCGGATGGCGCCGCGCTGGCGCCCCGGTCGGCGGGGCCGCTGCGCATCGCGGTGAGCAGGACCCGGCCGCCGTCCCTGGTCGCCCAGGTGGTGGATCGCCTGGCGGCGGCCGGCACGCAGACCGAACTGGTGCCCATGGGGTCGGCCGGCGTGAAGATCACCGCGGTGATCCGCGGCCAGGTCGACGCCTACCTGCACGCGGGTGGGCAGTACCAGTGGGACTCCGCCGCGCCGGTGTGCGTGGCCCGTGCGGCCGGCGCGCACACCTGCCGGGTGGACGGGTCACCGCTGGTGTACAACCAGCCCGATCCGTACCTGCCCGACCTGGTGGTATGCCGCCCGGAGTTCCGCGACGCCATCCTGCGGGCCATCGCCGGGTAGGCTCACCGAGGTCACCGGGCGTGCGTCGGGGCCGTCGACCGCGGACGCCGCTCGGTCCGGATCACCGATCGAGGGAGGCATTCGGCGCCACCGGCGGCGTCGGCCACGCCATGCACGCCACCGTTCGCAGCGCCGTCCTGCAGCGCGACCTGGACGCCATCCGCGCCCGGCCGCTGCCCTGGGACCAACTGTCCGGCGGGACCGTGCTGGTGACCGGGGCGAGCGGGATGATTCCCTCCTACGTCGCCTACAGCCTGCTCGCGCTCAACGATGCCGCGGGCGCCGGGATCACGGTGCTCGGCCTGGTGCGCAACGGGGACAAGGCGCGCCGCATCCTGGCCGACGTCATCGACCGGCCGGACTTCCGGCTGATCGAACAGGACGTCACCGCCCCGCTGGACCCCCCGGACCGGCTGGACCTGGTCGTGCACGGGGCCAGCGCCGCCCGGCCGGCCCACCACGCGACCAACCCGGTGGGCACCATCAAGGCCAACCTGCAGGGCACCTTCAACCTGCTCGACCTCTGCGTGCGGGCCGGCTGCCCCCGATTCGCGCTGATGTCCTCCGCCGAGGTGTACGGCCGCCAGCCGCCCGGCACCGATCTCATCACCGAGGACAGCTACGGAAGCGTGGACATCCTCAATCCGCGGTCCTGCTACTCCGAGGGCAAGCGAGCGGCGGAGACCATCACCACCAGTTACGTCGCGCAGCACGGCATCGGCGGCACGATCGCCCGGTTCGGTCACATCTACGGGCCCGGGATGGCCCTGGACGACGGCCGGGTGCAGGCCGACTTCGCCGCCGACGTCATCGCGGGCCGGGACATCGTGCTGAACAGCGACGGCAGCGCGACCCGCACCTACACCTACGTCGCCGACGCGGTCGCCGGCATGTGGTACGCCATCCTCAGCGGTGACGAACTCGCCTACAACATCGCCGATCCGCGCGGCATGGTGTCGATTCGCGAGCTGGCGGAGGCATTCGCCCGGGTGCGGCCGGGCAAGAATCTCCGGGCGGTGACCCGGCGGTCCTCCGACGGCCGTTCCTACAACCCCGTCAAGGGGCAGGCACTGGACAGCACGCGGCTGGCCGCGCTCGGATGGCGTCCCGAGGTCGGCCTGGCGGACGGGATCGATCGCACCATAGCCTGGCACGAAGAGCGCATCACGCAAACGCCGTAGTAACCGTGACGACGGGGGGAATGTGTGCTTCATCCAATGCGATTCGGGGATGATCCCGACGGCGACGCTGCTGCGCTACGATATTACCCGGTGTGAATTCGTCCAAATGCGGTCGACGCAACTATTGCCGTGAAGGAACTTGATGTCGCAAACGTACGACTGCGTTGTTACGCAGATCACCTGGGAACGGGTCCAGCTGACCCTTCGGGTGAATCTGACGGCCCACGACACCCCCGACGACGTCGCGGGCCCGGGCTCGACCGGCTCCGCCGATGCGCCGGGGGAGGGCGCCGGTGACGGTGCACGCGACGGCGGCGCCGACCGCAACGAGGTGGACCCCAATACCGACCTGGTCGATGAGGAGACCGCCGGCGGACTGGCGGATCCGGATGCCGGGGACGACGACGCGGCCGACGGCGAGCCGTTGGACCCCGACGAGCTTGCCGCCGTGGAGCCGGAAATACCGGACGACGTCGACGATCACACCCTCAGCTTCGTCATCAGGGAGGGCAAGCGGCGCTATCCGGTCGATTTCCGCGAGGTGGCCGAGGGCGTCTACGACCTGACGATCAACATCACCCGCTTCAACGGCCGCAAGCAGATCCCCAACGGGACCTGGCGGGTCCAAGCGATGATCGGCAGCGTCCGGGGACCCGTCGCCACCTTCGACGTGCCCCAACTCGACCAGCTGGACGACGCCTCCCGGGTATTCCTCTACGACGGCAACAAGACGGCGATGACGATTTCTTTCGGCATTTCCGAGGACGAGGTTCGGCCGGAATTCCTGATGCGCACGTATCAGCTTTTCGGTCGATCGGCGTCGAGCACAAAAAGCAGGAAATTCGCTCCGGCGAGGACATTGAGACAGCGGGTGACGAGCTACCGGACACGGTCGAAGCTCGTCGGCCGGCTCTACCGCCTTGCCCGGAGGTTCGCGCGCGGCAACGGCAACAGGGTGTTGTTCGTCTCCGATCAGCGGGCGAACATCGAGGGCAACCTGCTGCGCGTGCGGGACCGGATGGTGGAGCGCGGCCTGGATCGTCAGCTCGACCTGAGGTACTCGTTCCGCCTGCCCAGCACCGGTAGCAAGCTCGGCACGCTGCGAACCATCTACCTGATCGCCACCAGCGACATCGTGCTGCTGGATGACTACTTCACGCTGTTCACGAATCTGAAGGTGGCCCCGCAGACCCGCGTCATCCAGTTGTGGCACGCCGGTAGCGGCTTCAAGTCGGTCGGGTTCAGCCGATTCGGCAAGTACGGGTCGCCGAAGCTGCAGAACCCGCACCGTCAGTACACCTACGCGATCGCAGGCTCACGCCACCTCGTGCCGTTCTACGCCGAGGCGTTCGGCATCGAGGAGAGCGCCGTCATCCCCACCGGCCTGCCCCGCATCGACACGTTCCTGGACGACCAGCATTCCGGCCGCAGCGCGGAGAAGGTGTACCGACGGTACCCGGCCCTGCGCGACAAGCGAGTCGTCCTGTTCGCGCCGACCTTCCGCGGTCGGGGCATCCGCGACGCCCACTACGACTATTCGCAGATCGACTTCGCCGCGCTCGCGGATGCCTGCGGCGAGGACACGGTGGTGCTGTTCCGCATGCACCACTTCGTGCACGAACCGGTGCCGATTCCCGAGCAGTACCGGGATCGCTTCTTCGATTTCGGCGACTATCCGGACAGCAACGAACTGCTGCACGCGGTCGACCTGCTGATCACCGACTACTCGTCGATCATCTACGAGTTCTCGTTGCTGGACCGGCCCATGCTGTTCTTCGCGCCGGACAAGCTGAACTATTCCGCCACCCGGGGTTTCCACCGGGATTTCGACACGACGGCCCCGGGCAGGGTGTGCGGGACCTTCCAGGAATTGGTGGACGCCATCCGTGCGGGTGACTTCGAGACCTGGAAGATTGCCAAGTTCCGAGAGGAGAACTTCGACTACGTGGACACTCACTCCGCGGACCGAGTCATCGACTGGCTCATCCTGGGCGATCCCAGGGAGCTGGCGGGCCGGCTCGCGATCGACGATGCCGACCCGCCGACAGCCCCGGTCGTGGTGGGTCAGGGCGGCGCGTCGTGAACGTCGCAGTGATCTTTGCCGGCGGGATCGGTTCACGAATGAACTCCCGCGCGCTGCCGAAGCAGTTCCTCGAGGTGCACGGCAAGCCGATCATCGTGCACACGTTGCAGCACTTCCAGGACCATCCGGAGATCGACCGGATCGCGGTCGCGATACTCGCGGAGTGGCGGGATCAGTTCGCGCGGATGCTGGTCCGATACGAGTTGGACAAGGTGCACTGGATCGTGGACGGTGGCGCCACCGGTAACGAGTCCCGGCATCGCGCGCTGCGCGTGGTGGCGAACGAGTGCCCGGACGACACGGTGGTGCTCATCCACGATGGCGTGCGTCCGCTGATCAACGCCCAGTTGATCAGCGACAACATCGCGACGGTCCGCGAACGCGGCCCCGCCATCACCTGCACCAAGTTCAACGAGACCGTCGTCTCGTCCGCCGACGGAAGGGTCGACGAGGTGATCCCGCGAGATCACATCTACGCGGCACAGGCACCACAGAGCCTGTTGCTGGGCGACGCGATGGCGATCTACGATCGCGCGCTGCAGGAGCACGACCACGACGCGATCGACACCTGCTCGCTGCTGCGCCGCTACGGGTACGACATGTTCCGGGTGGACGGGCCGCGGTCGAACATCAAGATCACCACAGCGGAGGACTACTACGTCTGCCGGGCGTTCTTCGACGTGTTGGAGAACCGCCAGATCGGCTTCTGACCGGCCGAGTGCGGCGAGCGGCACGGCGCGCTGATCACGGATCACGCCGCGGGTCGCTGGTCCGGCTACACGACGCTGATCGCGCCGTCCGGACCGACCAGTAGTTGCCGCACCGTCCGGTTCAACTTGCCGGACCGGCGCGCGTAGAGCCAGTACAGTCCCTCGGGCAGCGCGGCGCGGCCCTCGAGGCTGGCCACCGTTCCGTCCGTCGTGATCGCCAGGTCCAACCGGTGGCCCGCCGACTGCAGTTGCTCCAGAAGATCTTCCGGGCTGCGACCGTCCACGATGCCGGCGACCGGGATGGCGACCACGTTGGGCGCCGGAAGGCTCTCCCGGCCGTGCACGTGGATCCGCCGCAATCGAGCGGAGAAGCGATCCGTCGATCCGGCGGACCCGCGACCGGGCCACGCGTCGATGGCGAGCGTCCGGGTGTGCTGATGCAGGTCCAGCGCCAGCGTCTGGGACGCGCTGGGATAGGCGACGCCCGCCCGGCCGTCGATCAGGGCGGGCTTGACCGGCCCGGAGTAACCCACCTTGGGCTTGCGCTTCATGCCGGCGAAGTCGACGACGGATCGGACGTCGTAGACCTGCTCCGGCAACGGATTTCCGGCCGCGCCGGTGACGAGGTCGAGTTCGGCCAGGCCCCGCCACACCGGGACCACCACATCCTTGACCGTCTCGAAGTCGGTGGCGACGGTGTGGGTCCGCACGTGCCAGGAGGTGTAGCTGTCGCCCCGAGCCCGCACGAGCATGCGGCACTCCATGTCGTCCCGGACGTCGGAGACATCGAGAAGCTCGTCCGGGACCGCCCTTCGCACGTCCGCCGGCACGTTCATCATCACCCGCCCGGCCTCGCGGCGGAACCCGCCCGATGCACCGTTGGGTGCGAGTCGCGCGTCGACGGTGACCTGCAGGCGCGTATCGCTCCAGTCCACGTCCGTGGACTCCACCGTGATGCTCATCGACCGGTCGTACCGGTGGAACTTCCGGGCGAGATCGACCTTGCCCTCGCCGAGCAGCAGCGCCTGGATCCGGTGCTTGAGGGGTAGTTGCCGTCGCAGGTCGTCGGTGAGAAAGCGACGGAGCAGCTTCTGCGCGTTCTTGGCCACCAGGCCGGCGGCCTTGCCGTCCGACTTGTTGATGACCGACAGCGTCCTGTCGATGACTCGGCTGCGCAGGTGATGCAGCATCAAGAAGTCATGGGACCTGGTGAACTGGTCGGCCGGCAGCGTCTTGTCGACGAATTCGATCAGGTCGGCCAGCCGGTCCCAGAAGTCCTGACGGTCGGGGCGGAACGTGTGAGACGTGTTGGTGTCACTGCCGTACCACAGGTAGAACGGCGTCTGGGCCTCCAGTGCCACCACCTTCGCGTGACGGTACGCCTCGATGTTGATGAACTGGTCTTCCCACAACACCCGGCGGCCCTCGGGAAAGCGGATGTGGTGGTCGGTGAACAGATGCCGGGCGTACAGCTTGTGCGGCACCAGCGGTATCAGCAGGGCGATGCCGGGGTCGGCGGCCAGGTTGGGGACGTTGGACCAGACCGGGGGATTCATCTGCCAGAAGGAGTCGTTGGTCTTGGACTCCTTCGGGCTGACGATATCCGCCTCGGTCTCGATGGCGTAGCGGTAGGCGGCGAGCAGCCCGTCCGGATACAGCGCATCGTCGTGATCCATGAAGGTCAGGTACTCACCGCGGGCATGCTCGATGCCGACGTTGCGCGGCTTGCTGGGCCAGCCGCTGTTGGGGATCTGGAATATGCGGACGTTGTCGCGGGCGCGAGCGATCTGCTTGAGATGCTGGAAGGTGTCGTCCGGCGATCCGTCATCGACGAGAATGACCTCGAAATCGTCCTGCGGCATGGTCTGTCGGTCGAGCGACGCCATGACACGATCGATCCCCGACCCCGAGCAGTACGTCGCGATGATCACCGAGACCTTCGGCGGCGGCCCCGTTCGAGGGCGGTCCGGAACGGTCTGCACGTCCGCGCGCTCCCTGGGGCGGAAGATCATGCCGGCCTCCGTGCGGTGCATTCCCGGTGTCGCGCCACGTCGGCCAGCAACGATCCTCCTCGGACAGCACGGCAGCCGGTGCGCGCGCAGGGAACAGCAGACCCACACATTACCGGAATCGGCGCCCCGTCCCGGTGCCGCGGCCGCCCGTCCACAGCGGTCGCGGTGACGGTAGTGGCCGACCTCACGGGCCGCCCGTCACCGACCTTCTGCCGTCGCACATACCGCCGATATCCCGATCGGGCGACAACATGTGTCGGTCCGGCGGTGGTGGCATTCGCCGAAGGGACGTGCTGCTCCGTGTACGCTACATCGGCGTATTTCCGGGCCGTTCGAGAGCAGGATCGACCGGGCGACCGGACGGCCACCGACCCATCGGCGGTGGGTGTGACGGTGCGTGTGACACTGTCGTGAGGAATCCTGGTGACGGCGCTGGAGGGGCAGTAGGCCACATGCCAATTTTTCGCAAGGACGGGAAGAGCATCCTGTTCAGCCATGTGCCGAAGGCCGGCGGTTCCAGCATGGAGAAGCTGTTCGCGGATGCGGGCTACACCACGCTGTACCGGGACTCGAAGGAGGGCCCCGGAACGGTCAACAGGCTGCGGCGGTGCTCCCCGCAGCATATGCACGCGGCGATGCTGCAGCAGTTGTTCCGGCTGGACCGATTCGACTTCATCTTCATGATCACTCGAGAGCCGATAGCCCGATTCCGCTCGGAATATGCCATGCGAAACCGCAAGGATCTCAAGATCGATGCGGCGTCGGTGGAGGCGTGGTCGGATCGGCTGCTGGCCGAGTACGCCTACAACCCCTACGTGCTGGACAACCACCTGCGACCGCAGTGCGAGTTCTACCTGCCTGGCTGCACGGTGTATCACCTGGAGGACGGCCTGGAGTCCATCGTCGCGGACGTCAACCAGCGCCTGGACGCGGGACTTCCGCCGACGATCCCCAGGGTGCTGGATCGCGCGGAGTCCAACGGCGTGAGCAGTCGCGAGGTATCCGTGTCGCCGCGCCTGGAGCGCCGGCTCGCGATTCTCTATCGCGAGGACTACGCGCTGTTCGACTACCGGCGACCCGCCGTCTGACGGGACTGCGCAGCCTCGGCGGCCTTCGCGGCCGCTGACCGAGTCCGGCCCGCCAGGACGCCGCGGGCCGTCCGGTCCGGCGCCGAGCGCTTCCGAACGGGTTCTCCGTTATCAATCTGTGACATGAGTCTCCATCATGTTCCGGCCGCTGCCCATCTGGATAATTACTCGCAGCGACGCCGTGCTCGCACGCCGTCGCGTGGCTGTGACGTCGAATCGTTGTGGGGGGTGGGTCGGGTGCAGTTGGCGCCACGCGCCCGGCATTCGAGGGGCCGTCACCGGTCGGAACGGCCGAGTGGGGCGCTTCCCCGCAGCGGATTCCGCCCGGATGTCCAGGGCCTGCGAGCGCTCGCGGTTGCCCTGGTGGTGTGCTACCACCTGTACCCGAACGTGCTTCCCGGCGGATATGTCGGGGTTGACGTCTTCTTCGTCATCTCCGGGTTCCTGATCACCGGGCACCTGACGCAGAAGTACCTGGAGCACGGAAGGGTCCGCCTTCTGGACTTCTACGGCCGCCGCGCCCGCCGGTTGCTGCCGGCCGCGGTGCTCGTCCTGGTCGTCACCTGGGCGCTCAGCCGGCTGATCCTGCCGGTGACGCAGCAACCGGCCGCGGCGACCCAGGTCCGCGCCAGCGCGCTGTACATCCAGAACTGGGTGCTGGCCCGCGACTCGGTGGATTACCTCCAGTCGCAGCACGCGCCCAGCCCGGTGCAGCACTACTGGTCGCTGTCGGTGGAGGAGCAGTTCTACCTGGTCTGGCCGCTGCTCTTCCTGGCCGCCGCCGGCGCGGCGCTGGTCGCCCGGCGCAGGGGGCAGGCCTCCGAGCGGTCGGTCCGGCGGCTCGGCGTCGTGGTCGCGGCGGCGTGCGCGGCGGCCATCGT
>JBIQML010000063.1:0-13112 GCA_044463405.1 Nakamurella lactea
CTTCTGATCAGGTCACCGAAAGTGGGCCGGGCAGGCGCCGGCCGCTCGCCCCGTGACTGGGCAGATCATTTTCAAGGCACCCTGACGGGGCCAGTGGGCAAAAGAGCCACAACCACCGGGCAGAACGGCCAACGCCTACCCTGCCAGCCAGTCCCAGACCAGCCACCACCAGACTCACAGTGGGCAAAAGATCAAGATCGTGAAATTCAAGATCATTCGTAGCGCTGTGGCCTGCTGAAACGTGGGCGCCCCCGGCAGGATTCGAACCTGCGCACCCGCCTCCGGAGGGCGGTGCTCTATCCCCTGAGCTACGGGGGCCCAGTGGTCAACTGTAGCGCACCTCAGACCGCAGCGACGCCCAGAGGTCGACCGAATCGCACCCCGCGAAGCGAGCTGCACAGCGCCGGCCGAACCGCCGTCGATTGATCACGCACGTCCGGCGCGCCCGGCACGGGGCTCAGTATTTGAGATCAAATTTCACATGGCAGGACCGGCGATTTATTGTCGAGTGCGTCGCCGCCGAGGGGAGCCCCGCCATGTCACCGATCCGATACACGCACGGCCACCACGAGTCGGTCCTGCGCTCCCACCGCTGGCGCACCGCGGAGAACTCCGCCGGCTACCTGCTCCCTCTGCTGACCCCCGGCATGTCGCTGCTGGACGTCGGCTGCGGTCCCGGCACCATCACCGTGGACCTGGCGCGGCGACTGGAGCCGGGCAGGGTGCTGGGCATCGACAGTTCTGCCGAGGTGATCGACCGCGCGCGCCGGCACGCCGACGAGCAGGGCGTGTCCGTCGAGTTCGCCGTCGGCGACCTGTACTCCCCGGACCTGCCGGAGGGCACCTTCGACATCGTGCATGCCCACCAGGTGCTCCAACACGTGCCCGACCGAGTCGGCGCGCTGCAGCAGATGCGCCGGCTGGCCAGGCCGGGTGGGATCGTGGCCGCCAGGGACGCCGACTATGCGGGAATGTTCTGGTATCCGCGGCTGCCCGAACTGGACCGGTGGATGACCCTGTACCAGCAGATCGCCCGCGGCAACGGGGGAGAGCCGGACGCCGCCCGTCACCTGCTGGCCTGGGCGCACGCCGCGGGATTCGACGACGTCACCGTCACCTCCTCGGTGTGGTACTACGCCACCCCGGAGGGCCGGGAATGGTGGGGCGGCATGTGGGCGGACCGCATCGTCTCCTCCTCGGTCGCCGACCAGGCGGTCGACCGCGGCCTGGCCTCTCGCGACGACCTGCACGCGATCTCGGACGCCTGGCGCCGGTGGGCCGCCGACCCGGACGGCTACTTCGGCATCGTCAACGGCGAGATCCGTTGCCGGGCATGACGGCCAGGTAGCCCGACGTTGTCGCGCTCCCCACTCGCCTCGCTCGCGGGGGGTACCCTCAGCCGGCGAATTCCGGCTACCTGGCGCAAATTCGGGCTATCTGGTCGGGATAGGGGCCCCGGCCCTCACCCGGGCAGGTCCACCACGAACCGGACCCGTCGGTTCCGGCGGCCCTTGTTCTCCACCTTCACGATGCGGAACGGTGACGAGATCCCCGTGTTGGCCAGGTGCGTTCCGCCGCACGCCTGCCGGTCGATACCCGCGATGTCGATGACGCGGAGTCTGCCGTCCGGGGTCGGTGGGGGAGCCACCGACAGGCTCCGGATCAGCCCCGGGGTGGTCTCCGCCTCCGAGGCCGGCACGTAGTCCTGCTGCACCGTCACCGCCTGCCGGATGATGTCGTTGACCGCGGGCTCCAGCGCCCGCAGCTTGTCGTTGTCCACGTCCGGCAGGTCGAAGTCCATCCGGCCGGTGCCGTCGCCGTTGATCTGCGCGCCGGTGACGAGTGCCCCGGAAAAGGCGTGGAACACCAACGCATTGAGCACGTGCGAGTCGGTGTGCAGCTGCGCCACCCGCCGGCGGTGCTCGGCGTCGATGTGCAGCTGCACGGTCCCGGAGAGCTCCACGGCCGGGTCCGAGAGCAGGTGCCACCAGTCGTCGCCGTCCCGCTCGATGCCCGTCACCGATAGCACCCCGCCCGCGTGCTCCAGGGTGCCGACGTCGCTGACCTGACCGCCCCCTCCGGGGTGGAACGCCGACCGGGACAGCAGCACCGCCCCCGGCCGGGCACCTACCACCTCGGCCTCGTGCTGGTACAGGTCCGGATCGCTGTGACACAGGTACACGCTCATGAGGGTCGATTGTGCTCGCTCGATCGAGACGCCGCCTCGTCCGGTCGCACCATCAGCACCATCAGGACCGTCAGCTTCCGGGCAGCGTCGGCGCCGTGTAGGCCAGCGGCTTCGCCCCGCGCACCGCGAGCATGTTGGTCATGTCGACCACCTCGGCGCTCTGCGTGTTGAGCATCTGCTGGGCGAAGTTCCGCACGATGGGGTTGGTGGCGCGCCTGGCCGCGTACTCCATCATCGGCTTGCCGCCCTCGTGGTGCCGGATCATCAGCTGCAGGAAGTAGACGTCGGATGCCTTGCCGTGCAGCGATTTCAGCTTCGTGACCTCGTCGTTGGTGGCCATGCCGGGCATCAGGCCGGTGGTGGCCAGCGGGCTGTCGGACCCGCCGCCGTGCTGGTGGCCGCCGACCGTCATCCACGACATGTGCGGGCCGGACACGTTCTCCGGCAGCCCCCAGAGCGCCAGCCAGCCCTCCATCTGGCCGACCTGCGCGGTCTGCGTGTAGGCCATGTCGTAGGCGTAGCGCTGGATCTCCGGGTCTTCCGACTGCTCGTCCGCCAGGTGCGCCATCAGCACGCCCTGCCGGTGGTGGACGATCATGTCCTGGGCGAACCCCGCGTCCACCGACCCGGCCGTGGGAACCGCATCCGGTGTGGACCGGCCCGCGAATAGCGCGGCACCCGCGGTGGCGCCCACCACCAGCAGCACCAGCGCCGCGAGCGCGGCGAGGACGCCGATCTGTGCCCGGGACCAGGAGTCCCCGGACCGGCTCGCCGCCGGCCGGTCAGCGCCGGCGGCACCAGCAGCCTCGGCCGGCTCGTGGTCCCGGGCGGACTCGTCCCGGTGAACGTCCCCGCCGGGAGCAGTCATCGGCTCAGCCGGCCGACGTCGGTGCGGCGCCGTTCATCTCGGTGGTCGCCGGGGCGAGGTCACCGCCGTCCAGCGGCACCGCGTCGGCCCCGCGCGGGCTGGCGTCGAACTTCAGTTCCGCGGGGATGTCGGTGGTCGGGAAGGTGGGCTGC
Organism: Nakamurella lactea; assembly: GCA_044463405.1. Lineage (GTDB taxonomy): Bacteria > Actinomycetota > Actinomycetes > Mycobacteriales > Nakamurellaceae > Nakamurella > Nakamurella lactea_B. Next base: position 3,209 of record JBIQML010000063.1, read on the forward strand.
TCGCAGGTCGCGCCGGTCTCCGGGTAGATGTACGGATTGCGCCGCAGCGCGGTGATGAACTCGTTGATCCGCGGATCAGAGGCGCTGTCCACCTGCACCTGGTGACCCCATGCCTGCAACGAGATCGGGTGGTCCTTGAGCGTCGGGTAGGGGCTCATCACCATGAACTGCTGCCCCTCGACCAGCCCCTTGAGGGTGTCCAGGTCGCCCTCGGCAAGGGTCTTGGGGTTGTAGGCGATCCACACCGCCCCGTGCTCGAGGGTGTGCACCATGTTCTCGTCGCGCATGGCCACCGGGTACACCACGCCGTTGCAGGCTGCCCAGAACCCGTCGTGCGGACCACCGACCGGTGGATACCGGTCGTAGTCCACCCGCTGGGTCGACTGCACGTGCAGCGCGCTCTTGTACTTTTCGGTGTCGGCGTAGATGCCCTTGATGTCGGTCGACGGATCCTGGTTGTCCGCCGACGGGACGAAGGCAGAGATCTGCTGGGGCGGGTCCGCCTTGCTGGCGGCCTTGTCGATGACGACGTACCCGATCACGCCGACCAGCACCAGCACCACCGCGACGGCGCCGATGGTGAGCCAGGGCAGCCCCTGGCGCTTCGAGATCACCGGCGGCTTCGCCCGGGTCTTCTTGCGGTTCTTGCCGCTGGCCATCACGGTGCACCGATTTCCCTCGACGAGAGGGCGCACCGGCCGGGGCGCCCAGGATCGGCGACCAGTCTACGGTGACGTGCTGTGATCACCGACCACGCGACGGGCGGCGCCTGTGCCGTCCGCGCCCGGCCGCGAGGCGCGGCGCCCCGCGCGGTGTCAAACGCTTCGTACCGGCTTCCTAGAATGTCCGGGTGAATCCCGCCCAGCTGGCCGATGCGGTCCGCCACGCCCTGTCCGCCGCCGTCGCCGACGGCGAGTTGTCGATCGCCGTCCCGGACGAGATCACCATCGACCGACCCCGGTCCCGCGAGCACGGGGACTACGCCACCCCGATCGCGCTGCAACTGGCCAAGAAGGCGGGCGTGCCGCCGCGGACCGTCGCCGACGCGCTGGCCGCCCGGCTGTCGCGCGCCCCCGGCATCGCCTCGGTCGACGTGGCCGGCCCGGGTTTCGTCAACATCACCCTGGACACGGCGGCCGCGGGGGCGCTGGCCGGTGACATCGTCACCGCCGGTGCCGACTACGGCGTCGGTGACGGGATGGCCGGCCGGAGCGTCAACCTGGAGTTCGTCTCCGCGAACCCCACCGGACCGTTGCACCTGGGCCATGCCCGCTGGGCCGCCGTGGGGGACGCGCTGGGCAGGGTGATGCGCGCACAGGGCGCGGCGGTCACCAACGAGTACTACTTCAATGACGCCGGCGTGCAGATCGACCGCTTCGCGTCCTCCCTGCTGGCCGCCGCACGGGGCCTGCCGGTGCCCGAGGACGGCTATGGCGGCGCCTACATCGGCGAGATCGCCGAGCGGGTCCTGCAGCAGCACCCCGGTGCGGCCGACCTGCCGGACGACGAGGCGTTGGGTACGTTCCGCACGGCGGGCGTGCAGCTGATGTTCGACGAGATCAAGGCGATGCTGCACACCTTCCGCACCGACTTCGACGTGTACTTCCACGAGGACTCGCTGCACGCCTCGGGGGCGGTGAGCCGGGCGGTCGAGCAGCTCAAGAAGTCCGGTCACCTGTACGCCAAGGACGGCGCCTGGTGGTTGCGAACCACCGACTACGGGGACGACAAGGACCGCGTCGTCATCAAGTCCGACGGGCATCCGGCCTACATCGCCGCCGACCTGGCGTACTTCCTGGACAAGCGGTCCCGCGGCTTCGACCTGGCGATCTACATGCTGGGCGCCGACCATCATGGCTACATCGCCAGGCTCAAGGCCGCGGCCGCCGCCCTGGGCGACGACCCGGACACGGTCGAGGTGCTGATCGGCCAGATGGTGAACCTGGTCTCCGGTGGCGAGCCGGTCCGGATGAGCAAGCGCGCCGGCACCGTCGTCACCCTGGACGACCTGATCGAGGCGCTCGGTGTGGACGCCGCCCGCTACGCGCTGATCCGCTACTCGGTGGACACCACCCTGGATCTGGACCTGGACGTGTGGACCCGGCAGACCAACGACAACCCGGTGTTCTACGTGCAGTACGCGCACGCCCGGCTGGCCTCGTTGGACCGGCACGCCGCCGACCTGGGCATCGACATCGGTACGGGCTACGACGCCGCCCTGCTGGACACCCCGCAGGAGTCGGAGTTGCTGGCGTTGCTGGCAGCCTTCCCCGGGGTGGTGGCCACCGCCGCCGAGCTGCGGGAGCCGCACCGGGTGGCGCGCTACCTGGAGGACCTGGCGTCGGGCTACCACAAGTTCTACGACGCCGTCCGGGTGCTGCCGATGGGCGACGAGGATGCCGGTCCGGCGACGATCGCCCGGCTGTGGCTGTGCCGCGCCACCCGGCAGGTGCTGGCCAACGGGCTCGGCCTGCTGGGCGTCACCGCGCCGGAGCGGATGTGATCGCGCACCCCGCGGGCCCGCGGCACGCCGACGTCGCTCCGCCGGACCGTCCCGCCGCCGCCCCCGTCAGCGACCTGATGGCCTTGGCCGGCAACGTGTGGCCGCGCACCGCCGCCCGGTCGCAGGCGGGCCCGGTAACCTTCGCCCAGGTGGACGCCAGGGAGCTGGCCGAGCGGTACGGCACACCGCTGCTGGTGCTGGACGAGGCCGACTTCCGCGGCCGCTGCAGGGATTTCGCCGACTCCTTCGGACGCGCCGACAACGTGCACTATGCGGGCAAGGCGTTCCTGTCCGGCGCCGTGCTGCGCTGGCTGGACTCCGAGGGCCTGGGCCTGGACGTGTGCACCTCGGGGGAGCTGGCCCTGGCGCTGCGGACCGGATTCCCGTCCGAGCGGATCGCGCTGCACGGCTCGAACAAGTCCACCGAGGAACTGCGCATGGCGGTGGACGCCGGGATCGGCGCGATCGTCATCGACTCGTTCGACGAGATCGCCCGGCTGGTGGCGGTGACGGAACCGAGCGGCCCGTCGAGTGACGGGTCGGCTGCTCCGAAACCGGTCCCGGTGATGGTGCGCGTGACGGTCGGTGTGGAGGCCCACACCCACGAGTTCATCGCGACCGCGCACGAGGACCAGAAGTTCGGTTTCTCACTCGCGGCCGGCGACGCCGACGAGGCGGTCCGCCGGGTGCTGGCCTGCGAGCGGCTCGCCCTGGTGGGGCTGCACTCGCACATCGGGTCGCAGATCTACGACACGGCCGGGTTCGAGGTCGCCGCCCACCGGGTGGTCACGTTGCTGGCCCGGCTGGTGCAGACCTACCCGCAGCTCGCGGACTCCGTCACCACCCTGGATCTGGGCGGCGGCATGGGAATCGCCTACCTGCCCGAGGACGATCCGCCCTCGCCCGCCGACATGGCCGCCTCGCTGTCGGAGATCATCGAGCGGGAGTGCCGCGCCGCGGGAATCCCGCGGCCCCGGCTGAAGGTCGAGCCCGGCCGGGCGATCGTCGGCCCCGGCGGGGTGACGCTGTATGAGGTCGGCACCATCAAGGACGTGCAACTGGACGGCGGGGTGGTGCGCCGGTACGTCTCGGTGGACGGAGGGATGAGCGACAACATCCGCACGGCGCTGTACGGCGCGGAGTACACGGTGGTGCTGGCGTCCCGATCCTCCGACGCGCCGCCGACGCTGTCCCGCATCGTAGGCAAGCACTGCGAGAGCGGCGACATCGTGGTGCGGGACTGCTACCTTCCAGCAGACCTGGCCGTCGGCGACCTGCTGGCCGTGGCGGGCACCGGCGCGTACTGCTACGCGATGGCCAGCAACTACAACAGGATGCCGCGGCCGGCGGTGGTGTCGGTGGCCGACGGCGCATCGCGCGCCATGCTGCGCCGGGAAACGATCGACGACCTGATGAACCTGGAGGTCTTGTGAGCACGGATCCGGAGCGGAAGGGTCCCGCTTCGAAACAGCCGTCCCTGGTGCCCGGCACCGTGCTGCTGATCGTCGCTGCGGTGCTGATCGTGGTGGTGCTGGTGAGCCCGTCATCGACGCCGCACTGGTTGCGCGTGACTATCGCGATCCTCGCGGTGTGCGTCGTGTTGGCGCTGCTGATCTATGCGTTCGTCGTGTTCCGCTCGACGACCCGGCGCGGGAGCGGGCGGTGAGCGAACAGTCGGGTGCCGTCAGCGGGGCCGCGCGCGATCGGATCGGCGTCGCGGTGCTGGGTGCCGGCGTGGTGGGCTCGCAGGTGGTCCGCCTGTTGCGCGAGCACGCCGACGACCTGGCCGCCCGGGTCGGTGCTCGGTTGGATCTGGTCGGGGTGGCCGTGCGGCGCGCGCATCGGCACGCCGACATTCCCGAGGACCTGCTGACCACCGACGCCGAGGCACTGGTCCGGGCACCCGGCGTGGACATCGTGATCGAGGTGATCGGCGGCGTCGAGCCGGCGCGCAGCCTGCTGCTGGCCGCCCTGGGACGGGGCGCGCGGGTGGTCACGGCCAACAAGGCGCTGCTCGCCGAGGACGGCCCGACGCTGTACGCCGCAGCGGACGCCGCCGGCTCCGACCTGTCCTTCGAGGCGGCCGTCGCCGGGGCCATCCCGCTGATCCGTCCAGTGCGCGAATCCCTTGCCGGAGACCGGATCTCACGCATCATGGGGATCGTTAACGGCACCACCAACTACATCCTGTCGGCCATGACGGCCACCGGCGAGAGCTACGAGCACGCGCTGGCCGAGGCGACCCGGCTGGGCTACGCGGAGGCGGATCCGAGCGCCGACGTGGACGGCTTCGACGCGGCCGCCAAGGCCGCGATCCTGGCATCCATCGGCTTTCACACCAGGGTCGGCGCCGGTGACGTGCACCGCGAGGGGATCGCCGAGGTGTCCGCGGCGGACGTTGCGGCCGCGGCCCAGATCGGCTGCGTCATCAAGCCGCTGGCCATCTGCGAGCGGGTCGCGACGCCAGGCGGCCCGGCGGTATCGGTGCGCACCCACCCGATGATGCTGCCCCGGAGCCACCCGCTGGCGGGGGTGGACGGCGCCTACAACGCGGTGTACGTGGAGGCCGAGTCGGCCGGCCGGCTGATGTTCTACGGCCCCGGTGCCGGCGGCGCGCCGACGGCGTCCGCGGTGATGGGGGACGTGGTGGCGGCGGCGCGGAACCTGGTCGCGGGCGGGCACGGGCCGCGGGAGTCCGCCTACGCGGGCCTGCCGGTGTGGCCGATGGGTGAGGTTCCCACCCGCTATCACATCCGGTTGGACGTGCTGGACCGGCCGGGTGTGCTGGCCACGGTGGCCGGGGCGTTCGCCGAGGCGGGCGTATCCATCTCCACGGTTCGCCAGGAGGGCAGCGGCAGTGACGCCACGCTGGTGCTGGTGACGCACATCGCCGCGGACGCCGCGCTGGCCCGCACCGTGGACCGTCTGGGCGAGCTGCCCGCGGTGCGCAAGGTGACCAGTGTGATGCGCGTGGCAGAGGAGTTCCAGTGAGCGACGCCGGAGCGAGGCAGGGCCGTCGCGGCGAAGCTGCAGGCCCGGTGAGCGGAGTGCGGAGCGAGCAATCGGGCACAGTGAGCGACGCCGGAGCGAGGCAGGGCCGTCGCGGCGAAGCTGCAGGCCCGGCGAGCGGCAAGGCTGGCAGCCCGTTCGGTGTGATCGCTGCCTACCCCGACCGGGTCGCGGTGCCGCCGGGCGCTCGGGTCGTCACCCTGGGCGAGGGCGGTACCCCGCTGGTGCCTGCCCCCGCCCTGTCCGAGCGCACCGGCTGCACGGTGTACCTGAAGGTGGAGGGCGCCAACCCGACCGGGTCGTTCAAGGACCGGGGCATGACGGTGGCGGTGACGTACGCCCTGGCGCGCGGCGCGAAGGCGGTGATCTGCGCCTCCACGGGCAACACGTCGGCGTCGGCGTCCGCGTACGCGGCCAGGGCCGGGCTGACCAGCGCCGTGCTGGTGCCGCAGGGCAAGATCGCCGCCGGCAAGCTGGCCCAGGCGGTCGCCTACGGGGCGCGGATCCTGCAGGTTCGCGGCAACTTCGACGACTGCCTGGAGCTGGCCCGCAAGACCGCAGCCGACCACGACGAGATCGCCCTGGTGAATTCCGTCAATCCCGTGCGGATCGAGGGGCAGAAGACAGCGGCGTTCGAGATCTGCGACGAGCTGGGCCGGGCACCGGACGTGCACCTGCTGCCGGTCGGCAATGCGGGCAACATCACCGCGTACTGGCGCGGCTACTCCCAGTACCACGCCGACGGGGTGACGGCGTCCCTGCCGCGGATGTTCGGCTTCCAGGCCGCGGGGGCGGCGCCGCTGGTGCTCGGCCACCCGGTGGCGGAGCCGGAGACCATCGCCACCGCCATCCGCATCGGTGCGCCGGCGTCCTGGAACGGGGCAGTCGAGGCCCGCGACTCCTCCGGCGGGCTGATCGACGCCGTCACCGACGATCAGATCCTGGCCGCCTATGCGCTGCTGGCCCGCTCGGAGGGAGTGTTCGTGGAACCGGCGTCCGCCGCGTCGGTCGCCGGGCTGCTGGCCACCGCGGAGGACGGGCGGCTGCCCACCGGATCCGTGGTGGTGTGCACCGTGACCGGGCACGGCCTGAAGGATCCGGACACCGCCCTCGCCGCGATGACCGACCCGGTGGTGATCGACGTGTCCTCGCAGTCGGTCGCCGAGGCCCTGGGCCTCACGGCGTGACGGAGAACGCCGTGCGGCGGGTGCGGGTGCGGGTGCCCGCCAGCTCGGCCAATCTCGGCCCCGGGTACGACAGCTTCGGGCTGGCGCTGGGCATCTACGACGAGGTGACGGCGACCCGGACCGGGCTGGGCCTGTCGATCCACGTCACCGGCATCGGGGCCGATGCGCTGCCCACCGACGCCTCGCACCTGGTGGCCCGGGCGGCGCGGGCGGCGTTCGAGGCGATGGGCGAGCCGATGCCCGGCCTGGCGCTGGAGTGCCGGAACGCGATCCCGCACGGCAGCGGCCAGGGGTCCTCGGCGGCGGCGATCGTGGCAGGCATCCTGCTGGCACGCGGCCTGACGCCGCAGGGCCCCGCCCGGTTGCCCGATCCGTCGGCGCTGGCACTCGCCGCGCACCTGGAGGGCCATCCGGACAACGTGGCGCCCGCCCTGCTGGGTGGCTTCACCATCGCCTGGTGCCCGCGCGACGGCGCCGGCCGCCCGGCCGTGCCCTCCGCAGCGCCGGCCGGGAGCGCCGGAGCCAGGGCCGTCCGGCTGGACGTGCACCCCGACGTGCGCGCGATCCTGTTCGACACGGCGGATGCGTGCGCCACCAGCAGGGCCCGTGCCGCGGTGCCGGCCCAGATCCCGCACGCCGATGCGGCCGCCAACGCCGCGCGGGCGGCCTTGCTGGTGCATGCCGTCACCGCCGACCCGTCCCTGCTGTTCGAGGCCACCGAGGACCTGCTGCACCAGCGCTACCGCTCGGCCGTGATGCCCGGGTCGATGGGGCTGCTGCGGCAACTGAGGGCCGGTGGCATCGCCGCCGTGCTGTCCGGCGCCGGGCCGTCGGTGCTGGCCCTGGGGCGGGACCTGCCGGAGCCGGAGTCGTTGAGCGGCAGCGGATTCCGGGCGCGCGCGATCGACCTGTCGACCCAGGGCGCCCGGGTGGACCTCGCCTGACCCGTACCGCCGAGTCGTGGGTGCCAGGACGCGCGATGGCGCGTCGCCGCCCCCACGACTCCGGGGCCGGGGACGGTCCGGGGGCGGGCCGCTGACGGGTCGGGAATAACACGCCGGAGGCCTCGTGTTGCTAATCGGTGTTCCGGGCCGGTAAGCTGATGGCGGTCATCCGGCCGCGTCATTTGCCGCCCGGATGCCTCGTGTGGGGGTCCGATCGCTGATCCCTGTCGTCCCCGGAGAGCCGATTCGGCCACCATCGGGAGACGGCCGGAAACCGTCGCCGTCGGCGTCCTCGGGTGATCGCGATGCCTGCACGTGAGCTACGACCATCGTCATCAGCCGTCACCTCCCGTGACGGACAGTGCTGGGTCGGATCGGCGCCAGCATTTCCTAAGGATCCCGGCGGATTCCCTCCGACCGGGCAGGAAGGATCTTCGTGACCGAAACCACGGAGCTGCCCACCTCCACCGGACGTACCTCCCGCAGCAGCGGGCTGTCCGGAATGGTGCTCCCCGAGCTCAAGACGCTGGCGGGGCAACTGGGCATCAAGGGCACCTCAGGCATGCGCAAGGGTGACCTGGTCGCCGCCATCGCGGCCCACCAGGCCGGACCCGGTTCGGCGTCCCCGGCGTCCACCGGAGCCGCCGGCGCGCGCCGCGGTGGGCGTGGCGCAGCGACGGCACCCCAGCAGGACGGCAGCGCATCCGCCGCCGGTGCGACCGATTCCGCGGCCCCCCCTGCCGTCCGGCAGCGCCGGGTGGCCACCCGGCGCGCCGGCGCCCCCGATCAACCCGCGCTGACCGACCTGCCCGGCGGTCAGAACGGCCATGCCGACCGCGCCGCCGTCCGCCAGGACGCGGATGGCGCGAGCGGCACCGTCGTCAACGGCACAGCCGAACGGGACGCCGCCGCTGGTGAGCGGACCGGCAGCGCCCGGCGAACCGACACCTCCGACACCCCGGGCGATGCGGTCCGCGGCGGCAATGGGCCGGACTCCGCCTCGGGCGACGACGCGGATCAGGGCAGGGACGGCGGACGCGGACGTCGCAACCGTCGCAACCGGCGGGACCGTGACGGCGAGGACGCCGAGCGCACCACCGCGCAGGATGGCCAGGACAGGTCCGACCGGGACAGGGACGGCCAGGCCAAGGGCGACCAGGGCAACGCGGGACAGGGCCGGGCCGACCAGGACGACCGGTCCTCCGACCGCCAGCACCAGGGCAACGGCCAGAACGGCGGCCAGAACAACCAGCAGGGCAAGCGGGACAACCGCCGCGACGACGACGACGGTGACGGCGGCGGCCGGCGCCGCGGACGCCGCTACCGGGACCGCAACCGGCGCGGCCGCGACCGGTACTCCGATGCGGGCGAGCCGGAGATCCGCGAGGACGACGTCCTGATCCCGGTCTCGGGCATCGTCGACGTGCTGGACTCCTACGCCTTCGTGCGGACCTCCGGGTACCTGGCCGGGCCGAACGACGTGTACGTGTCGATGTCGCAGGTGCGCAAGAACGGACTGCGCCGCGGCGATGCGATCACCGGCGCCATCCGGGCCCCCCGCGAGGGCGAGCAGCCCTCCCAGCGGCAGAAGTTCAACCCGCTGGTGAAGCTGGACACCATCAACGGGATGGACCCGGAGACATCCCGTCGCCGGCCCGAGTTCACCAAGCTCACCCCGCTGTACCCGAACGAGCGGCTGCGCCTGGAGACCGAGTCACACCTGTTGACCACCCGCGTGATCGACCTGGTGATGCCGGTCGGCAAGGGTCAGCGGGCGCTGATCGTGTCCCCGCCGAAGGCCGGCAAGACCTCGGTGCTGCAGGCCATCGCGAACGCCATCACCACCAACAATCCGGAAGTCCACCTGATGGTGGTGCTGGTCGACGAGCGGCCGGAAGAGGTCACCGACATGCAGCGGTCGGTGCACGGCGAGGTCATCGCCTCCACCTTCGACCGCCCGCCGAGCGACCACACGATGGTGGCCGAACTGTCCATCGAGCGGGCCAAGCGGCTGGTGGAGATGGGCAGGGACGTGGTGGTGCTGCTGGACTCCATCACCCGTCTGGGCCGCGCCTACAACCTGGCCGCCCCGGCGTCCGGGCGGATCCTGTCCGGTGGGGTGGACTCCACCGCACTGTTCCCGCCCAAGCGATTCCTGGGTGCCGCCCGGAACATCGAGAACGGCGGGTCCCTGACGATCTTCGCCTCCGCGCTGGTGGAGACCGGATCGGCCGGCGACACCGTGATCTTCGAGGAGTTCA
>JBIQML010000064.1:0-12963 GCA_044463405.1 Nakamurella lactea
GTCACCGTCGGTCGCCCGTCATTCGGGCGCGGGCCGCGCCGCCCGCTGCCGGCGTTGCCGCCCCCGCGCAGCACACCGCCGACCGTCAGGCGGCCTGCCCGGAGGGTAGGCCACGCCGATGCGCCGCGACGATGGGGAGCACTCCCCATCGTCGCGCAGCGGCACCGCACCGGCCAAGGGCCGGGATCAGCCGGACTTGCGCCGGAACGTGCGGGAGGTCTTGCGGTTGGACGTGGCCCCGCCGACCTTGGCCGAGCCGTCCAGGTGGGCCGAGCGTGCCTGCCCGGCGGCCTTCTTGCGCTCGATGGCCGCCGCGAAGGCCGACAGCACCGGCTCGGCGGGCGCCGGGGAGTCGTCCCCCTGGTCGGCGTCGCCACGCTCGGCCGCCGTCGGCGGCGCCGCCTTGCCGGCGGTGACCCGCCCGGCGGCCTCGTCACCGTCCATCCGGTCCAACCCTGCTTCATCGGTGCGCGCCATGGCAACCTCCGTCGTCATGGGCGTCGATCCGGGGATCCCACGCCACGATCCGGCGCGGACGGATCCGCCCGCTCCCGCCATCATCACCCACGCCGGACGCGGCCGCATCCACCCCTGGGATCCGGACCGCGCACGGCTAGGCTCGTCACCGCGTCCGCCGACCGCAGCGACCACCGCCCCGAGACGACCACCGCCGAGAGGATCCCCACCGTGGCATCGGACATCATCCCGATCGAGCTGAGCCTGACGCACGGCAACGGCGTCACCCTGTGGGCACCCCGGTGGGAGGAGGACGGCGAGGTCTGGGAGGCGTTCCTGGGGCACGGGGAGGCGCTGTACCTGCTCCCCGACGCCGCGCATCTGGCCGCGTTCATCCGCACCACCGACGAGCACGACCTGGCCGATCACCCGGAGTGGCCGGCCGCCCGCCGGCTGCTGGCCGACGAACTGGTGCCGGACGAGGACCACCGGTTCGACATCGTCGGCGTGCCCGACCTGGTCGCCGAGGCGCCGGACATCTGGAGCCTGGCCGAGCTGTCCGACACGGTGGCGATCCTGCATTCGCTGGCCGAGGTGTGCGACCTTCCGGTGATCGAGGAGGTGCTGGGCTCGGCATCCGGGTTCGCGCTCGCCGCATCCGGCCCCACCGCCTTCATCGGCAGGGCGGGCGGCCGGCTGTGGGACGAGATCGGATCGGTGGTCGCCAACCGGTGGGATTCGGTCATCGAGGCGCTGGATGCCATCGTCAGCACCCCCGACGTCGATCCGGACGCGCTGGCCACCGCGCGGGCCGAGCTGGAGGCGGTGGCCTCGGTGCAGGGCAGCTCGGAGGCCGACGAATTCCTGGCCGGCTATCAGGACGCGGACGAGCTCGACGAGGACCAGGAGCCGGACGCCGACGAGCGGCCCGCCGATCGCGATCCGGACCTGGCGTTCTGGGACGAGGTCGGCATCGACTGCCTGAAGATCACCGTCGGTGGCCGCGCGGGATGGACGCTGCGCTGCTACCTGGAGGACGCGCCGGTGTTCCTGTCGGCCGGCAACAGGATCATGGTCTTCTCGTCCCCGGCGAAGCTGGAGCGCTACCTGTCCGATCCGACCGCGCACAACGCGCTCAGCGACCTGGACGCATGGATCACCATCCGGGAGGCGGTGGACGGCGGCGAGGCGTCGGTGATCGCCGGGCCGGAGAACACCTACCGGCTGGATGGTCTGGACGAGCAGATGCTGGAGGGGCCGGGGGCGACCGACGCGAACCAGTTGGAGCTGGCCGTCGAGCTGCTCACCGACGCCGCCACCGCCCGCGACGACGCGGAGGTGGCCACCGCGCTGTCCACGGCCTCGCCGCTGGGCAACCTGGTGCGCGCGATCACCCGGCCGGATCCGGGCAGGCTGCCGCCGTCACCGCCGTTTGACGACGAGGTCGCCGCCTGGAAGGTGCTGGTCGAGACGTTCGCGGGCACCCTCGACTGGAGCTGAGCGGAGGTGCCGGTGCCTGCCCGGCACGCCGCGGTGCTCGGACGGCTCAGCCGCGATCTCACCGCCGCCGGCGTGCCGCACGGGGTGGGCGGCAGCGCCCTGCTGGCGCTGCTAGGCCTGCCGGTGTCGGTGCGCGACCTGGACATCGAGGTGGCTCGGGGTCATCGCGCCGCGGTGGCCGAACTGCTGGCACCGCAGGAGGTGTCGCAGACCGACCCCTTCCGGACCAGGGGAGCGCTGCTGCGCACCTCCCGGGGGGAGGTGGGCAACGATTGGATGATCAGCCTCGAATTGGACGGGGTACCGGTGGAGATCTTCGAACACTACGGCGTGCGATCCGGCGGGCGCTGGACCGCCCTGCCGCTGCGGCTGGGCGGCACGGCATCGCTTGGCGGTGACGAGATCCCCGTGGCTGACGCCGGTTTCTGGTGGGCGCTGTATTCCGTGCTGAGCCCGGACAAGGCCGACCTGCTGGCGCCGCTGGTGCCCGAGGCGGAGCGCCGCCGCGCGGCGGCGGAGCTGGGGGTACCGGTGTGACGCGCGGGCCGTGGGGTCGGCGGGCCGGCGGGCCGTGATGTCGGCGGGCCGTGAGGGGATGCCGGTCAGGCCATCAGCGCCGCGTAGCCGGGCTTGACGATGTTCTCGATGATCGCCAGCCGCTCGTCGAAGGGCAGGAACGCCGACTTCATCGCGTTGATGGTGAACCACTGCAACCGCCGCCAGTCGTAGCCGAAAGCGCCGACCAGGGCGGCCATCTCGCTGGTCATGGACACGCCCGACATCAGCCGGTTGTCGGTATTGACGGTCACCCGGAACCGCAGGTCGGTCAGCAGCCCGATCGGGTGGGTGGCGATCGAGGCGGCCGCCCCGGTCTGGACGTTCGACGTCGGGGCCATCTCCAGCGGGATCCGCCGGTCCCGCACGTATCCGGCCAGCAGGCCGAGGCGGGGGGTGCCGTCGTCGTTGATGGCGATGTCGTCCACGATCCGCACGCCGTGCCCCAGTCGCTCGGCGCCGCACCACTGGATGGCCTCCCAGATGGACGGCAGGCCGAACGCCTCCCCCGCATGGATGGTGAAGTGCGAGTTCTCCCGCTGCAGGTACTCGAACGCGTCCAGGTGCCGGCTGGGCGGGAAACCCGCCTCCGCACCGGCGATGTCGAACCCCGCGACCTCCCTGTCCCGGAAGGCCACCACCAGCTCGGCGATCTCCCGGGACCGGGCGAACTGCCGCATCGCGGTCAGCAGCGCCCGGACCCGGATGCCCCGGCCGGACTGCGCGGCGATCCTGCTGCCCTCGGCGAACCCGTCCAGCACCGCCTGCACCACCTCGGGCAGCGTCAGCCCCCGCTCCAGGTGCTGCTCGGGCGCGAACCGCACCTCCGCATACACCACCCCGTCGGCGGCCAGGTCCTGCGCGCATTCCGAGGCCACGCGCAGCAGCCCCTCCCTGGTCTGCATCACCGCGAGGGTCTGCCCGAAAGTCTCCAGATACCGTTCCAGGGACCCGGAGTCGGCCGATTCGGTGAACCAGCGGCCCAGCTCCGCGGGATCGATGGTGGGCAGCCCGGTGTAGCCGCAGTCGCCGGCCAGTTCCACGATCGTGGCGGGGCGGGCACCGCCGTCCAGGTGATCGTGCAGCAGAACCTTGGGTGCGGTGCGGATGGTATCGGCGTTCAGCGGAGACGGCATGCGTGTGACCGTACCGCCGGGTCAGCCGCGGATGGTGTCCAGCACGATCGCCCGGCGCGGCACCTGGGCGCCGGCCGGCACGATCGTGGCGGCATCCGCCAGTTCCTCGATGGCGGCCGATACCCGTGCCGGGTCATCCGTGTGCAGCTCGAACAGCGGTGCGCCCCCGGCGATCTGCTCGCCAGGCTTGGCGCGGCAGACCACCCCGGCGGCGGCCTGTACCGGGTCTTCCTTGCGGGCGCGGCCGGCGCCGAGCCGCCAGGCGGCCATGCCCACCGACAGCGCGTCCAGCCTGGCCACCACACCCCCGGTCGGCGCCGTCACCGTCTCCACCACCTTCGGCCGTGGCAGCGGGGCGTCCGGGTCGCCCTGCTGGGCCGAGACCATCGCTCGCCAGACGTCCATCGCCCGGCCGGAGGCCAGCACCTGCGCCGGGTCCACGGACAGGCCGGCCAGCGCCACCATTTCGCGGGCCAGCGCCACCGTCAGGTCCACCACGTCGGACGGGCCGCCGCCGGCCAGCACTTCGAGTGCCTCGGCGACCTCGACGGCGTTGCCCACCGCCCGGCCCAGCGGCTCGGCCATGTCGGTCAGCAGCGCGGAGGTGCGGAGACCGGCGTCGGATCCCAACCGGACCATGGTGCGCGCGAGTCGCGCGGCGGAGGTGGCGTCCTTCATGAACGCGCCGGAGCCCACCTTGACGTCCAGCACCAGCGCGGAGGTGCCCTCGGCGATCTTCTTGCTCATGATCGAGGCGGCGATCATCGGAATGGATTCGACGGTGCCGGTGACGTCCCGCAGCGCGTACAGCTTCCTGTCGGCCGGGGCGAGATCCGCCGAGGCCGCGCAGATCACCGCGCCGACGTCGGCAAGCTGGGCGCGCATCGCCTCCGGCGACAGCGTCGCGTTCCAGCCCGGGATGGATTCCATCTTGTCCAGCGTGCCGCCGGTGTGCCCGAGACCCCGGCCGGATAGCTGCGGCACGGCGGCACCGCAGGCCGCGACCAGCGGCGCGAGCGGCAGCGAGATCTTGTCCCCCACCCCGCCGGTGGAGTGCTTGTCGACCGTCGGGCGGCCGACCCCGGACAGGTCCAGCCGGACGCCGGAGGCGATCATGGCGTTCGTCCACCGGGAGATCTCCGGGCCGGACATGCCATTGAGCAGGATCGCCATCAGCAGCGCGGACATCTGCTCCTCGGCGACCTCGCCGGCGGTGTAGCCGGCCACGATCTGGTCGATCTGCTCGGCGGTCAACTCGTGGCGGTCCCGCTTGGCGCGGATGACGTCCACCGCGGCGATGTCCATGCTGGCCCCTTTCTGCTTCCAACCCGAGTCGCGTGGTTCAGCGGGCGCTAGGGCGCACCGTGGGCCACACGACCCGCGTCCGGCAGGTGCTCCGGGCCGAACGCGGCCGGCAGCACCCAGGTCATGGGTTGCGGACCCTGCGGGGTGTCCACCAGCAGTGCCGGACCGCCGAACTCGTAGATCACCTGCCGGCAGCGGCCGCACGGCATCAGCAGGTCGCCGCCGCCCGACCGGCAGGCCAGCGCCACCAGCCGGCCCCCGCCGGTCAGCCGCAGCTGCCCGACCAGGGTGCATTCGGCGCACAGGCCCAGGCCGTAGGAGGCGTTCTCCACGTTGCAGCCGGTGATCAGCCGGCCGTCGTCGGCGATCGCTGCCACGCCGACCTGCAGGTGCGAGTACGGGCAGTAGGCCAGCCGTGCGGCGTCCACAGCCGCGGCTCGCAGCGCGTCCCAATCGATGTCCGTCACCGGTGCCGCTGTCATGGCACCATGCTCCCATTCCGATCGCCGGCCGGCAGCGCTCGGCCGGCGCCGGAGCCCGTGAACTTGCCCGTCTCCGCCGACCGGGCGGATCGGCACGGACGCACACCGTCCGTGACCCCGCGTTCACCTCTGGTCAAAGTCGGGCAACGATCGTGTTGCGGCTGCGGCGGTTCGCCGTCGGCGCCGGGCGGGAGTGCAGGACCTCGGGTACTTTGTTGCCGGTACAAGACTCGACCGTCTGATCGCGGCTCCGCCGGCACCGGCTCGGTGCCGGGGCACCCTCACCGGCCGGGAACCGTTCGGTTGACCCCAAGGAGGCCACCATGACAAAGGGGACGATCCGCGCTCTCGGTGTGCTCTGTGCTGCCGGCCTGGTACTCGCCGCGTGCGGCAGCAAACCAGCGTCCTCCTCCGCCGCGGGCGGGGGATCCAGCAGTTCGGTGAGCTCGGGCAGCGCCAGCTCGGCGGGCTCGGGCAGCTCCGCCTCGTCGGCAAGCTCGGCAAGCTCGGCCGGCTCATCGGCGAGCTCGGCCGGCTCGTCGGCGAGCTCGGCGAGTGCCGGCTCCTCGGCCGGTTCGGGCTCCGGCAGCTCCGCCTCGGCAAGCGCGTCGAGCCCCAGCTCGGCGAGTTCCGGCAGCAGCGCCAGCTCGGGTGCAGGGGCAGCGAACGTCAAGGCCTGCATGGTCACCGACACCGGCGGCATCGACGACCGGTCGTTCAACGCCTCGTCCTGGAAGGGCGTCACGGATGCGGAGAAGGAGCTGGGCGCCAAGGGCAAGTACCTGCAGTCCACCTCGTCCTCGGACTACGTCCCGAACATCAACACCTTCATCCAGCAGAAGTGCAACCTGATCCTCACGGTCGGCTTCCTGATGGGCGACGACACCCAGAAGGCGGCCAAGGCGCACCCCGACCAGAACTTCGCCATCGTCGACTACAGCTACTCGCCGGCGATCCCCAACGTGCTGGGTCTGGTCTACAACACCGCGCAGGCCGGGTTCCTCGGCGGATACCTGGCCGCGGGCCTGACCAAGAGCGGCAAGGTGGCGACCTACGGTGGCCAGAAGCTTCCGACGGTCACGATCTACATGGACGGCTACTGGGAGGGCGTGCAGTACTACAACAAGCAGAACAACAAGAACGTGCAGGTACTGGGCTGGAACGAGAAGACGCAGAACGGCGTGTTCACCAACGACTTCACCGACCAGAGCAAGGGCCAGCAGGTCACCCAGCAGTTCGAGTCGCAGGGCGCCGACATCGTGTTCCCGGTCGCCGGCAACGTCGGGCTCGGATCGGCCAAGGCGGCCCAGCAGTCGAACGGCAAGCTGAAGATCATCTGGGTGGACGTCGACGGCTGCGTCTCGGCCCCGAATTACTGCGACCTGATGTGGGGCAGCGTCGTCAAGGGCATCGCGCCGTCCGTGGAGAAGGCCATCAAGGAGGTCGGTGACGGATCCTTCAAGGGTGGCAACTACGTCGGCACCCTGGCCAACAACGGCACCGGCCTGGTGCTCGGCAAGGATCTGAAGAGCAAGATCCCGCAGGACCTGCAGAGCCAGCTGGACCAGATCAAGCAGGACATCATCTCCGGCAAGATCAAGATCACCTCGCCGTCGCAGCCGAAGGGTTGATGATCCGGACGGACGGCGCCCCGGGCGGACGGACCCCGGAGCGCCGGTCCGGATGGCCCGAACCGGCCGTCCGAGCGAGAAAGGCTGCCCGCGAGTGAAACTCGAACTCAGGGGCGTCACCAAGAGATTCGGCTCCCTGGTCGCCAACGACCATATCGACCTTGAGGTGATGCCGGGGCAGATCCACGCGCTGCTCGGCGAGAACGGCGCCGGCAAGACCACGCTGATGAACGTGCTCTACGGGTTGTACCAGCCCGATGAGGGCGAGATCGTCATCGACGGACGCACCCGCCGGTTCAACGGCCCCGGGGACGCCATCGCCGCCGGTATCGGCATGGTGCACCAGCACTTCATGCTGGTGCCGGTGTTCACCGTCGCCGAGAACGTCATGCTGGGTACCGAGCGCACCCGCGCGTTCGGATGGCTGGATCACCGCGCGGCCCGACGCGAGGTGATCGAGCTGTCCCGGCGTTACGGCCTGGAGGTGCCGCCGGACGCCGTCGTGGAGAACCTGCCGGTCGGTGTGCAGCAGCGGGTGGAGATCATCAAGGCGCTGCGCCGGGAGGCCGACGTGCTGATCCTGGACGAGCCCACCGCGGTGCTGACCCCGCAGGAGATCGACGACCTGTTCGTGGTGCTGGAACGCTTGCGCAGCACGGGGAAGTCGATCGTGTTCATCACGCACAAGCTCAAGGAGGTGCAGCGGATCGCCGATACCATCACGGTGATCCGCCGCGGCAAGGTGGTGGGCACGGCCGGCCCCGACGCGAGCGAGGCCGAGTTGGCGACCATGATGGTCGGCCGTTCGGTGGAGCTGCGTGTCAGCAAGGCTCCGGCGTCGCCCGGTGAGGTGACGCTCGACGTGCGGGACCTGACGGTGCTCGACGAGCGCGGGCAGAGGGTGGTCGACGGCGCCTCGTTCGACGTGTGCGCCGGCGAGATCCTGGCGGTGGCGGGAGTGCAGGGCAACGGCCAGACCGAACTGGTGGAGGCGCTGACCGGGCTCCGGCCGGCGCTGTCCGGGTCGATCATGCTGGAGGGGCACGAACTGGTCGGGCGCACTCCACGGCAGGTGCTCGACGCGGGGGTCGGTCACGTCCCGGAGGACCGCCAGGTGGACGGCCTGGTCGGCGAGTTCGCGGTCGCGGAGAACCTGGTGCTCAACGGATATCAGCGCGCTCCCTACGCGTCGGGGGTCGCGCTGCGGCCGGCGGCGATCCGGCAAGCGGCCACCGGCCTGGTGGACGAGTTCGACATCCGCACCTCCTCGATCGACACCCCGGCGAACACGCTGTCCGGCGGGAACCAGCAGAAGGTGGTGCTGGCCCGGGAGTTGTCCCGCCCGCTGCGGCTGCTGATCGCCTCGCAGCCCACCCGCGGGCTGGACGTCGGATCGATCGAGTTCGTGCACCGCAGGGTGATCGAGGCCCGGGACGAGGGTGCCGCCGTGCTGATCGTCTCCAGCGAACTGGACGAGGTGCTGGCGCTGGCAGACCGGATCGCGGTGATGTTCCGCGGCCAGATCACCGGGATCGTGCCCGGCGACACCGGCCGGGACGAGATCGGTCTGATGATGGCCGGTGCCGATCCCAGCGGCTCGTCCGGCGGTGACGGTGGCGGCAATGACGCCGGCAGCCGCGACGGCAGAGGCGATGGCAGCGGTGACGGGGCATCCGGGGATGGGGCGGCGACGCCGTGACCGGGCCCGACGAACCGGCGCGGCCGTCCGAGCCCGGCGACCCGCCAGAGAGCGGCGACCCGCCAGGGAGCGGCGACCCGCCAGAGAGCGGGCGGCCGACGCCCGAAAGCGACCACCCGGTGCCCGACGACCGGTCGTCGGGCGCCGACCTCCCAGACGGTGGCACGGCTCCCGGGCTGGCTGCCGATGCCGAGCGGGCCGGGTCCGCCGACCTGGGCACCGCAGACGACGGGCTGGGCGGGCCGCCACGGACCTTCGGCCGCCGCCTGGTGCACGAGATCGTGTACGGCGGCTCCGTCACCGTCACCATCCTGGCGATCGTGCTGGCGCTGATCATCAGCGCCATCCTGATCGCCTTCTCCGACCCGGACGTGCTGTCCAAGTTCGGCTACTTCTTCGCCGCCCCCTCCGACAGCCTGTCGGCGCTGGCCAACGATGTCGGCACCGCCTACTCGGCACTGTTCAAGGGCGCCATCGTGGATCCATCGTCGGTCAGCGCTGCGTTCCACGGCGGATCGATCTCGAAGGTGTTCTACCCGATCTCGGAGACCATCGTCCGATCCATCCCGCTGATCCTGGTCGGCCTGTCGGTGTCGCTGGCCTTCCGCGCCGGCATGTTCAACATCGGTGGCCAGGGGCAGCTCCTGATGGGAGCGCTGTGCGCCGGGGTGGTCGGGTTCGCGATCCCGATGCCGCCGGTGATCCACGTGCTGGTCGCCATCGCCGCCGGCTTCGTCGGGGGCGCCGCCTGGGGCTGGCTCACCGGCTACCTCAAGGCGGAGACCGGCGCGCACGAGGTGATCAGCACCATCATGCTGAACTACGTCGCGCTGTACCTCATGCAGTACCTGCTGAACACCTCCCTGCTGCGCCGGCCCGGCCGCACTGACCCGATCAGCCCCCCGGTGGACCCGAACGCGGAACTGCCGCACATCGCCGGGCCCGACCTTCGGCTGCACGCCGGGGTGTTCATCGCGCTGGCCGCCGCCGCGGCGATGGCCTGGCTGCTGTCCCGCAGCACCGTCGGCTTCGAGTTCCGCGCCGTCGGCTTCAACCCGGACGCCGCCCGCACCGCCGGGATGAGCGTGTCCAAGGTGACCATCTGGGCCATGCTGCTGGCCGGCGGCCTGGCCGGGCTGGCCGGAGCCAATCAGGTGCTGGGCACCGAGTTCTCGCTCACACCGCAGATCGCCGGGAACTACGGGTTCGACGGCATCACCGTCGCGCTGCTGGGCCGAACCAGCCCCACCGGCACCGTGCTGGCCGGCCTGCTGTTCGGAGCGCTGCAGAACGGCGGCACCGCGATGCAGGCGTCCACCTCCATCCCGGTCGACCTGGTGACGGTGATCCAGTCGTTGATCGTGCTGTTCATCGCCGCTCCCCCACTGGTGCGCACCATCTTCGGGTTGCGCGGCGCCCACGCCGGCGGCGAGGGCCAGACCCTCGCGAAGGGGTGGTGAGAGATGCTCGCCGAACCGCTGACCGGGACGCCCGCCTTCCTGCCCGAGCCGCTGTCCGTCTCACGCCGGGTCGGGACCGGCCTGGTCTTCCTCGGTCTCGGTCTGATCGTGTTGCTGGTCTTCGGCCTCACCGCGCCGCACGGCTACGACGTCCGGTTCAACTTCTACGCGCAGGCCGACCGCAGTTCCGGGCCGCACATCACCGTTCCCGCGCTGCCGGCGCTGTTCGTCATCGGCGGACTGTGCGCGGCGGTCGGGCTGTACCAGCTCATCGTCGGCTGGCAGCGGCGCGGCACCAACTGGGCCACCACCGGCGTGCTGATCGGCTTCGTGCTCGCCCTGCTGGTCTGGGGAGTCGTGACCGGCGGCGTCGCGACCGGCGGCACCCCGCCGTTCGAGCTCAGCCTGGTCGACCTGGTCTCCACCAGCTTCGCCCGGTCGATCCCGCTGGTGCTCGGCGCACTGGCCGGCGTGCTCGGCGAGCGGTCGGGGGTGATCAACGTGGCCATCGAGGGCCAGATGCTCACCGGCGCGTTCAGCGGTGCGCTGGTGGGCAGCATGTTCGGATCCGGCTGGATCGGTGTGCTCGCCGCCGCCGCGGGGGGCGCGCTGATCGGGTTGATCCTGGCCCTGTTCGCGATCAGGTTCATGGTCGACCAGGTGATCCTCGGCGTGGTGCTCAACGTGTTCGCCAGCGGCATCACCGGATTCCTGTTCGACCGGCTGATGGTGCCCAACGCGGACACCCTGAACTCCGTGCCCACGTTCTCGGACATCACCGTTCCGGGGTTGAACAAGATCCCGATCATCGGGCCGCTGTTCTTCGAGGAGAACCCGTTCTTCTACCTGGCCGTCGCCGCACTGCTCGCGGTGCACTTCGGGCTGTTCCACACCCGGTGGGGCCTGCGCACCCGCTCGGTCGGCGAGCACCCCCGCGCGGCCGACACCATGGGCATCCGGGTGCTGGGCCTGCGCTACCGCAACGTGATCATCGGCGGCGTGCTGGCGGGCATCGCCGGGGCGTACCTGACGGTCGGCACGGTGGGCTCGTTCAACAAGGACATGTCGTCCGGCAAGGGCTTCATCGCGCTGGCGGCATTGATCTTCGGGCGGTGGTCGCCGCTGGGATCGCTGGCCGCAGCGCTGCTGTTCGGATTCACCGATGCGCTGCAGACCATCCTGTCCATCCTCGGCGCGCCCATCCCCACCCAGCTACTGGCGATGCTGCCCTACCTGGTCACGATCCTGGCGGTCGCCGGTCTGGTCGGGCGCGTCCGCGCACCCGGCGCCGACGGCAAGCCCTACGTCAAGCAGTAGCGGCCCGGCGCGCGGAACCGGGCCGGTCCCCACGCCCCCCGTCCGGACCGCGGGCGGTGACGCACGGTTGCTTGACGAATCCCTCATCGCGACATGAATGGTATTCCGGGAGCGCGCGGCCGTCGATGGAGCGGACGGAAGCGTCACCTCGACATGCGTTCGGCCCCAACAGTGGTCCATTTGGCGCATTGCCGTGGAGGCAATCGCGACCCTAACGTCAGAACCGTTCAGCGGTCTCTCCAGGATTGGCGGTGGCAGCAATGACCCTGCCGAACCAGCATCTCGACAAGCCGGGCCGAGCCACGTACCGCGACACGCACGGCGGGCTACCGCTGCCCTTCTCCTAGCACCCGTAGCGGGACCCGTCCACGAGCCCACCGCCGATCGCCGCCCCCGCACGGGGTCCCGGCAGGTCACGAAACCCGCCAACGCAGCAGGATTTCGAGCGCCCGGCCGACGTTCGACGCCACCATCGCGCGACACCGGCGACGGCGCCGGCACGACTCGCTCGCCGGCACGACTCGCTCGCCGGCACGATTCGCCGGCATGACTCGCTCGCCGGCATGACAACGGGACCTGCGGAAGCGTCGGATTCCGGAGAGTCGGCGGTCGGTGACGGAACATCCTGCCGCCCGCTCGTGACTTCCCGCCCACCACATCATGATTCGACCAGCCGGTCGCAACATTCACCCCTCGGAAGGAGTTCGGCAGATGAGACGCAACCGCGCAGTGGTGACGACGGTGGTCGGGGTGGCGGCGCTGCTGCTGTCGGCCGGTGCGATCGCCGCGGGGTGGAGCACCGCGACCGTGGCGGGCACGACCGTGCCGGCCGCGCACGGCGGTCACGGCCCCGGAACCGGTCACGGGAGCGGCCCCGGCGCGCGCGGCAGCCACCGGTTGGACCACGTCTTCATCATCATGGAGGAGAACCACGCCAAGGACCACACGATCGGCGATGTGAATCCGGCGACGGGGACGCTGTCCATGCCGTACCTGACCATGTTGTCCCAGACCTACGGCCAGGCGATGGACTACTACGGGGTCACGCACACCAGCGAGCCCAACTACATCGCCGCCACCAGCGGCAGCACCTGGTGGGTCAACAACGACAACGGGTGGTACGACAGCAGCACCAAGAACGGCGTGACGCTGCCGCCGAACCGGTACGACCACACCAGCATCGTCGACGAGTTGGAAGCCGCGCACATCCCGTGGGCCGCCTACATGCAGTCCATGCCGTCGGCCGGTTACCTGCCGGACAGTGGCAACGGTGGCCTGTACCTGAGCAAGCACAACCCGTTCATCCTGTACAACGATGTCCGCGCGAATCCCTCGGTACGCACCAACATCAAGCCGTACTCGGACATGGCGCAGGACCTGAACAGCGGACACGCCCCGCGCTACGTGTGGATCACCCCCGAC
>JBIQML010000065.1:0-12934 GCA_044463405.1 Nakamurella lactea
GGTTCTGTTCCCGGGCGCCTTGCGGCGATCCCGTTCGGCGACCATCCATCTCGGCGTGCCGTCGCCGGCACGCTCCAGCGGTCTACCCGCAGGCTCGGGCGGGCCGCCCTGATGACGCCTGCGCACATCCGGCGAGCCGGATGCTCTTGACCTTGCTCCGGGTGGGGTTTACCGAGCCGACCCGGTCACCCGGGGCGCTGGTGGTCTCTTACACCACCGTTTCACCCTTACCTCGGCCGGCGAACCGGCCGGGGCGGTCTGCTTTCTGTGGCACTTTCCCGCGGCTCGCGCCGGGTTGCCGTTAGCAACCACCCTGCCCTTCGGAGCCCGGACTTTCCTCGGCACCGGCGCCGCTCGCACGGATCCGGTGACGCGGCCGCCCGGCTGCCTCGTCCGCAGCAGATGGTACCCGGTGACGGGTTTCCCCTGGTCCGGTCGTTCACGAGTACATCCAGCGCCAGCGACTGCCGGACGGCACGCACCGAATCTGCCGGCCATCCGCGTCGACGCCGGTGCCCCCGTGATCACGGGCAGCGCAGAACTCGCCGGCCCGATAACAATTGCCGGCGGCCGACGTCGGATAGCACCCGGTCTGCTGCTGCGGCGCCTGGACGGTGACTGTTCGCCACGCGGTGACCGTCGACGTGCGCAGGGCGGTGGTCGTGCGGACCCTGATTGCGGTGGTGCGACGCGTGGCGGTGATGCGGACCGTCCTGGTCTTGGCCACGGTTTTGGTAGCGGTCGCTGTTTCGGTGACGGTGGCCGTTGCGGTCGCACTCACGGTAGCGGTGGCGGCCGTGGTGACGGTGATCGTTCTGGGCGCGGGAGTCGGAGCGGACGTGACGGTCCTGGCCGGCGCGCCGTCGACGGTGTTTCTCACCGGCGATGGTGCGGTGCCGCCGATCGCGGCGGCGTTCGGCGGGCGGGACGAGACTACCGGAGTTGAGACCGCTGGCGCGGCACCGCATCCCGCCAGCAGCATGACGGCAATGATCGGGACCAGAATCCGGCGCATGGAGCGCCTCCCGTGTGAGGAGCCAATCCCCGAGCCGGTTCCAGGTTTAGCATTGCGCTCGAGCATTTGAAGGGCAATGGATCGCATATCCCTCGAATGTGCAGTCGCGGCGAGCACCCGCGCGACTGACTCGGTGCCGACCGCGCCGATCTCACCCCTCCGGCCTAGCGAGGCGCGCGGCTGATCGGGGTCCCTGGTCTTACGCTTCGCCGGTGGAGATCGGCTGGCCGGCGAGGCCCACGATGTCACGACGGTGACGGGGCCGGTCGGCACGGCGATCGGCGCGCTGCTGCTGGTCGTCGTGCTGGCGTGGGCGGTCGCGCGGCCGAGGGGCTGGCCGGAGGCCGCTGCGGCGGTGCCGGCCGCAGCGATCGCGCTGGCGCTCGGGCTTGTCTCGCCCTCGCGCGCGGGTGGCACGCTGCGCGAGTTCGGCCCCACCCTGATCTTCCTGGCGGCGATCCTGGTGCTGGCCGGCCTGGCCGACGCCGCCGGAGTGTTCACCTGGCTCGGATCGGTGATCGCCCGTGCCGGGCGCACGCCGGTGCGCCTGCTGGGGGTGGTGTTCGTGGTGGCCTCCGCGACCACCGCGGTGCTCAGCCTGGACGCCACGGTGCTGCTGCTGACCCCGGCGGTGATCACCGCGGTTCACCGGGCCGACGTCGACCCCGCGCCCGCCCTGTACGCGACAGCGCACCTGTCCAACACGGCCTCGCTGCTGCTGCCGGTGTCCAACCTGACCAACCTGCTGGCCTTCCACCTCACCGGACTGACGTTCCTGCACTTCGCCCGGCTGATGGCGCTGCCGTTCCTGGTGTGCCTCGCCGTGGAGTACCTGGTGTTCCGGCTGTTCTTCGGCACCGCATTGCGCCCGAAGGCGGGCCCCGGCGTCGGTGACGCGGCCACCGTGCCGGAGCGCGACCGGGACCCGGCGGCGCGGCCGGTTCCGAGCGCGCCCGTGCCACGTGGCACGGTGGCCGTCCTCGCCGCCGTGCTGCTCGGCTTCGCCCTGGCCCCGCTGGCCGGCGTGCCCGCCTACCTGGTGGCGGTGGCCGGTGCCGTCGTGCTGGCCGTCCCGGCCCTGGCGACCGGGCGGATCGGGGCGCGCCGGCTCCTCGTCACCGCCCATCCGCTGTTCCTGCTGTTCGTGGCCGCGCTGCTGATCGTCGTCACCGCCGCGATCTCCGGCGGCCCCGATGCCTGGCTGGCCGCCCGGCTGCCCACCGGCACCTCGCTGCCCGCGCTGCTGGCGCTGGCGGGCATCGCCGCGCTGCTGGCCTGCGTGATCAACAACCTGCCGGCCGTGCTGGTGCTGCTGGCCGCGCTCGGCGCGCATCCGGCCACCGGCGCGGTGCTGGCCGTGCTGATCGGGGTGAACATCGGCCCGAACCTGACCTACACCGGATCGCTCGCGCTGCTGCTGTGGCGCCGCGTGCTGCACCGGCATGCCGTCACCCCCTCGATCCGGCGCTTCACCGCGCTGGGCGCCCTCACCGTGCCGCTCTGCCTGGCCGCCGGAACCTCCGCGTTGTGGCTGGTGCTGCGCGCAGGGTGATCGGCCACATCACGATCGCGCCACAGCGGCGCGCTGGCATAGCCATAGGTCAACGGTGATGGCACGATCAGCGGAGCGAATACCCGGTGCGTGCCGGGATGCTCACCTGAACGAGCGGGCGGCTAGCCCGAAAGAAGGGAACATGATGAAGCGTCGTAGCACCGCGCTGCTCGCCGTGATCGCCGCGGCTGGCCTCGTGCTGGCAGGATGCGGCTCCAGCGGCTCCGGCAGCGCCAGCGGGACCTCGGGATCGGCGTCCGGGTCGGCGTCCGGCTCCGGCTCGGGTTCCGCCAGCTCGTCGTCGTCGGCGTCCGGCTCCGCTTCGTCGGCCATGTCCGGGTCGTCCTCGGGCTCCGCCTCGGGCTCGGCGTCCTCGGGTGGCTCGGCCCCCTCCGGCCCGTTCGGCGTGGCCTACATGGTGCCGGGCTCGCTCGGTGACCTCGGCTTCTTCGACTCCGGTGAGGCCGGCATCAGGCGCGCCAAGTCCGACCTCGGCGCGGACACCAAGACCATCGAGGGCGGCGACAACAACACCCAGGCCTGGGTGAACGACCTGCAGAACCTCGCCAAAACGGGCAAGTACAACGTCATCGTCACCGGTGGCGACCAGGTGTCCGACCAGCTGACCCAGGTGGCCAAGCAGTTCCCGAAGCAGAAGTTCATCATGTTCGACGCCGAGGTCCCCGGCGACAATATCGCCTCCATCACCTTCCGGCAGAACGACGTCTCGTTCCTGGCCGGGGTGCTGGCCGCGCTGGTCAGCGAGAACACCACGGACTACCCGATGTCCGGCGGCCAGAAGAACGTCGGCATCGTCGGCGGACAGGACATCCCGGTGATCAACGACTTCATCGTCGGGTTCGAGGCCGGCGCCAAGGCCGTGGACAAGAACATCAAGATCCAGAAGTCCTACGTCGGCAGCTGGACCGACTCCGCCACCGGCTACAGCCAGGCCGCCAGCATGTACGCCAAGGGCGCGGACGTGATCTTCGCGGCGGCCGGCGGCTCCGGCCTGGGCGTGCTGAAGGCCGCCAAGGACAAGAAGAAGTACGCCATCGGCGTGGACTCCGACCAGAACAACCTGTACCCGGGCTTCATCCTGGCCTCTGCGCTGAAGAACGTGGACAACGCCGTGTTCGACCTGGTCAAGAAGGCCAAGAGCGGCGACCTGCAGACCGGCAAGACCTACGTCTACGGCATCCCGAACGACGGGGTGGACCTGAAGCTGGACAACGACGTGGTCAAGTCCTCCACCGCCGACAAGCTCAAGTCGTACTCCGACAAGGTGGCCTCCGGGGAGATCACGGTGCCCTGCGTGAAGCCGTTCTGCGCGGAGGCCACCGGCTGACCGCCCGCCGACTCCACCGCTCACCGGCGCAACGGACAGCGAGGCACCATGAGCTCTCCTGACGTGGTGCCCGCGCTCGAGTTGCGGGACATCACCAAGCGGTTCGGCGATCTGGTCGCCAACGACCACATCCGGCTGTCCGTCGCGCCGGGGGAGGTGCACTCCATCGTCGGCGAGAACGGCGCAGGCAAGACCACCCTGATGAACATCTGCTTCGGCATCCTGCAGCCGGACGAGGGGCAGATCCTGGTGGACGGGGTGGAGGTCCGGATGGCCAGTCCGGTCGCCGCTCGGGCGCACGGCATCGGCATGGTGCACCAGCACTTCAAGCTGGTGGAGTCGCTGACGGTCGCCGAGAACGTGTTCCTGGGCGCCGAGGAGACGCACGGGCTGTACACCCTGGACCGGGCCAGGATGGTCCGGGAGCTGGCCGAGGTGTCCGGCCGGTTCGGGCTGGAGGTCGACCCGGCGCGCCGGGTGGAGCGGCTCTCGGCCGGGCAGCGGCAGCGGGTGGAGATCCTCAAGGCGCTGTACTTCGACGCCAAGATCGTGATCCTGGACGAGCCCACCGCGGTGCTGACCCCGCAGGAGTCGGACAAGCTGTTCGACGTGTTGCGCGGGCTGGCGGCCGCCGGGCGCACCATCATCCTGATCACCCACAAGCTGCGCGAGGTGCTGGCCGTCGCCGACCGGTACACGGTGATCCGGCTGGGACGCAACGTGGCCGACGGCGCCACCGCGGGCGCCACCGAGGAGGAGATCGCCACCCTGATGGTCGGCCGGGAGGTCCGGTTCGGTCGCACCGAGCCGATCCCGGACTCCCGTCCCGCCGTGACCCCGGCATTGACCTGCTCCGACCTGGTCGTGGAGGACGACGAGGGCCACGTCCGGGTGGACGGGGTGAGCCTGGACCTGCGCCCCGGCGAGATCACCGGCATCGCCGGCGTGGAGGGCAACGGCCAGACCGAACTGGTGCGGGCGCTGGCCGGGTTGCAGGAGGTGGTGAGCGGGTCGATCCACATGGGCGGCCGGGACATCACCGGCGTCTCACCGGCCGACCGGCGCACCGCCGGGGTCTCGCACATCCCGGAGGACAGGCTGGTCGACGGGGTGGCCGCCACGGCGACGGTAACGGACAACCTGGCCGGCGGCTTCCTGCGATCCAACCTGTTTCGCCGCGGGATATTGCGCGCGGGCCTCGCGGTGGACTGGGCCGCCTCGCTGATCAGGCGCTACGACGTGCGCGGCGCCGCACCCCGCACCAAGGTGGGCAGCCTGTCCGGCGGCAACATCCAGAAGGTCGTGGTGGCCCGGGAACTCGAATCCGATCCGGAGGTGCTGCTGGCCGCGCAGCCGTCCCGCGGCGTCGACGTCGGGGCCATGGAGTTCATCCACCAACAGCTGCGTGCCCGCCGGGATGCCGGCGCCGCGGTGCTGGTGGTGTCCGCGGACCTGTCCGAGCTGCTGGCGCTGGCCGACCGGATCCTGGTGATGTACCGGGGGAAGGTGGTCGCCGAGTTCGCGCCGTCCGAGGACATGGTGCCGCGCATCGGCCTCGCCATGGCCGGCGCCGCCGACGAGCGGGACGTGGTGGCCGCCGGGGTGCCGGAGCAGACCCGCCGCCCGGCCGCCGCGCGGCACGCGACGCAGGTGGCTGCGGACACCCGCGCGCCGACCAGGAGTTCGTTCCACGCCGGCGATCCCGCCAGCTGGGGACCGGCCATCGGCCGGCTCGGCAAGGCCGTCGGCATCGGGCTGGTGCAGCCGGTGCTCGCGGTGGTGATCGCGCTGGCCATCGGCATCGCCATCGTGCTGGCGCTGGGGGACAACCCGCTGCACGCCTACAACGGCCTGCTGTTCGGCAGCTTCTCCGACGAGCTGAACTTCTCGGCGATGATCGCGCAGGCCATCCCGCTGGTGCTGATCGCCGCCTCGGTGTACCTGTCCTTCCGGGGCGGCATCTTCAACATCGGCGCCGAGGGGCAGATGTACGCCGGCGCGTTCGTCGGCGGCGTGCTCGGAGCCCAGCTGTCCGGGCTGCCCGGCCCGCTGCTGATCGTGACCTGCATGGTGGCGGGCGCCGTGGCGGGCGCCTTCATCGGCTACCTCGCCGGCGCCCTGGACGCCTACCTCGGGGTGGACGTGCTGGTCACCACCCTGATGCTGAACTACATCGTGCAGAACATCACCGCGTTCCTGTCCGGCGGTCCGATGCGCGACCCGTCCGCCGGCCGGCAGGCCACCGCATCCATCGCACCGCAGGCGCACCTGCCCACCATCATCGGCAACGGCGGGGCGAACATCGGCATCATCATCGGGTTCGTCGTGCTGCTGGTCGTCGGCTTCGTGTTCCTGCGCACCCGGTGGGGGATGGAGGCCCGGTTCGTCGGCGACAACCGCGACTTCTCCCGGTATCTCGGTGTGCAGGTCAAGCGGAAGATCACCGAGATCGTGGTGTGGTCCGGGGCGATCGCCGGCCTGGCCGGGGTCATCGCGTCACTGGGCACCCAGTTCCGGTTCGTGCAGGCCTTCTCGCCCGGATACGGCTTCATCGGGATCACCGTGGCCCTGCTGGGCCGGCTGAACCCGATCGGCATCGCGATCGCGGCGCTGTTCTACGGCACCCTGGAGCAGGGCGCCAGCGTCATGCAGTTCGACACCAACGTGCCGCTGTCGCTGGTCAACGTGCTGGAGGGCCTGGTGATCATCCTGATGACCGCCGCGGCGCTGCAGCTGACCCGCCGGCGACGCGCCCGAACGGGAGGAGAGTCGCTGCCCGACAAGGTCACCACCGGCGCGGAGTCCGTCTCGGTGGAGGGCGGTGCGTGATGGGCGACATCTTCACCAACGCGCTGTGGATCGCGACCGTCTGGGCGGCCACCCCGCTGGTGCTGGCGGCCCTGGGCGGCATGTTCACCCAGCAGGCCGACGTGCTGAACATCGCCCTGGAGGGCATGATGCTGATCGGGGCGTTCGCCGCGATCTCGGTCGGCGCCGCCAGCCAGAGCGTGCTGCTCGCCCTGATCGCCGCGATCGGCGCCGGCCTGGTGTTCGCGCTGATATTCGGGTTCGTCAGCCTGTGGCTGCGGGCCGACTTCATCGTGGTGGGCATCGGTATCGGCATCCTTGCGCTCGGGCTGACGGTGCTGATGCTCAGCGTGTTCTACGGCAACCAGAGCAACTTCACGCCGACCGAGTTCCCGTCGATCTGGCGGATCCCGTGGGGGCCGCTGGCCGACATCCCGGTCATCGGACCCGCCATGGACAACCAGACGTTCCTGGTGACGGTGACGATCCTGCTGGTGCCGTTCTGCTGGTGGGTGCTCTACCGCACGCCCTACGGGGTCCGGATCCGTGCGGTCGGCCAGCAGCCCGAGGCGGCCATCGCGGCGGGCCTGAACCCGCGGCGGATCAAGATGTCGGCCGTGCTGATCTCCGGCGTGCTGTGCGGGCTGGCTGGTGCGCAGTTCTCCATGGCGAACCTGAACGCGTTCAACAACAACATGACCGCCGGGGCCGGGTTCATCGCGCTGGCGGCCATCTTCGTGGGCAACGTCAAGCCGCTGTGGACGGCGCTGGCCTGCGTGCTGTTCGGCTTCGTGCAGGCGCTCGGCGGCCAGTTGCAGCAGGTCGCCGGGCTGCCGGCCGGGTTGATGCTGGCACTGCCGTACGCGGTGACGGTGATCGTGCTGCTGGGCCGGCCGCTGTACCGCGGGGCGGCCAAGCGGCGCCGCGCCCGGCAGATCCGCGCCGAGCGAGCCGCGGCCGCCGCCACGCTCTGACCGACCGTTGCGCACCAGAAGGGCCTGATCCGTGCCGACCCGCATCATCATCGACTGCGACCCCGGCGTCGACGACGCGCTGGCCATCCTGCTGGCGGCCGGCGCGCCCGAGGTCGAGGTTGCCGCCATCACCACCGTGGCCGGCAACCAGACGCTTGCCAAGGTCACCGAGAACGCCCGCCGGATCGCCGCCGCGGCCGGCCTGGACGTGCCCATCGCGGCCGGCTGCGACCGTCCGCTGGTGCGCGACCAGGTGCTGGCCGGCGAGGTGCACGGAGAGTCCGGGCTGGGCGGTGTCGCCTGGCCGGACCCGCTGCGGGAGCTGGACTCCCGGCACGCGGTGGACCTGATCGTCACGGAGGTGATGAGCCACCCCGGCGAGATCACGCTGGTGCCCATCGGGCCGCTGACCAACATCGCCATGGCGCTGCGGCAGGAACCTCGGATCGTGCAGGCGGTGGCCGGTGTGGTGCTGATGGGCGGCAGCTACACCCGGGGCAACACCACCCCGGCGGCGGAGTTCAACATCTTCGCGGACCCGGAGGCGGCCGCCGCGGTGTTCTCCGCCGGGTGGACGGTCACCATGGTCGGGTTGGACCTGACCCACCAGGTGACGGTGACGGCGGACCTGATCGACCGGGTCCGGCACCTGGACTCACCGGTCTCCCGGCTGGTGCTGGACACCATGGCCTCCTACAACTCCGCCATCGCCGAACTGGCGCGACAGGCGGACCGCGGAGAGGGCGCGGGCGCGGGAACCGCGGGCTCGCTGCACGATCCGGCGGCGGTGGCATACGTGATCGATCCGTCCATGTTCACCGTGGCGGACGCCGTGGTGCAGGTGGAGACGGCCGGCCAGCACACCTACGGCATGACGGTGACGGACTTCGACCTGCGCGGCCGCAGTCGGAACGCGGTGGTGCCCACCCGGATCCGGCCCGAGGCGTTCTACGACCGGCTGGTCACCGCGATCGCCGCACTCCCCGGCTGAACCCCCGGCGTCAGCCGGGCAGGGAACCGGCCACCACGCGGCCGCGGCACACCACGGCCACCACCCGGCTCGGCTCCCACGCCCGCGGGTCCAGGTGCGGCCGGCCGCGCACCAGCACCAGGTCGGCGGACCGGCCCGGCGCCAGGCGCCCCGTCACCGCCGCCAGGTCCAGCGCGTCCGCCGCATCCGACGTCGCCGCCCGCAGCACCCGCCCGGCGTCCCATCCGAGAACGGCCGCCATGCGCCGCATCTCGGCCCACGCCCCGTCGAACCCCACGAAGTAGCCGCTGGCGTCGGTGCCCAGCACGAAGCGCACGCCGGCGGCGGCCGCCGCGGCGAAACCCTCGTCCCGGGCGGCCACCATGTCCGCGGCCTTGCGGCGCGACTCCTGTGACGCCCCGGGTCGGCCGGCCGCGATCAGCTCGTTGATCAGCAGCGTCGGCGCGACCGGGATCCGCCGGTCCGCCGCCGTCCTTGCCTGGGCGGCCGTCAACTCGGTGGCGTGCTCCAGGGAGTCCACCCCATGCGCCAGCGCCCGCTCGATGCCGTCCGCCGAGTGCGCATGCGCCGCCACCGGCATACCCAGCGCGTGCGCCTCGTCGACGATGGCGGCGATCTCGTCGTCGGTGTGGTTGCGCCAGCCCGGCTTGTCGCCCTGGGACAGCACGCCGCCGCTGGTGTAGATCTTGATCCCGGTCAACCCGTCCCGGGCCCAGCGGCGCACCAGCGCCCGGCACGCGTCCGGACCGTCGGCGGTCGGCGGGCGGTCCGTCACCGCCGGCGGCGTGAACAGGTCCAGGTGACCGCCCGACATGCCGACCGATCCGGAGGCCAGGAGCCGTGGACCGGAAAGGATCCCGGCGTCGAACACCCGGGACAGCGCCGCCTGCATGGTGTCCGCGGCCAGGTCGCGCAGCGTGGTGATGCCGGCTCGCATGGCGCGTTGGGCGTTGGCCGCGGCATGCAGCACCTGCTCCTCGCGGGTGCCCACCAGCGGCCAGGTGAACGTGGTCGGGGCGCCCGGCGCGTCCAGCGGGCCGGCGTATCCGGCCAGGTGCACGTGGGTGTCCACCAGCCCGGGGATCGCGGTCAGCCCGTCGGCGCCGGCCGATCGTGCATCGGACGCTATCAGGGAGGTGAGAACGCCGCTGTCCCAGGCGATGTCGACCGCACCCAGATCGCGTTCCCCGTCCCAGGTGGCGACGCCGCGCAGCAGGCCGGTATCGGCTCCGGGCATCGTCACACCGGGCCGGGGGAGGTCAGCGACGCCACGAACAGGGCCTGGAAGCGTTCCACGTCGAGATCGTCCACGTAGACCACGTCACCGCCCGACCCCGCCCGCGCGTCCGAACTGGCCCGCAGGTCCGGCACCAGCGCACCGCGGGTCGCGCCGCCGTGCAGCTCCACCGTGGTCTGCGCGGTCCGGTAGGTGGCCAGGTCGGGCTGCAGGGCCAGCGCCATGGCCAGCGGGTCGTGCAGCGGGCAGGTTCGCCGACCCGACCAACGCTGGTAGGCGCCGAGATAGAAATCCATGGCCGCCCAGGCGAACCGGGCCTTCGGGTCGCTCGATCGGGCGATCGCCTCCAGGTGCTCGTCCGGCAGCATCGTGCGCATGGTGGCGTCCAGCGTCACGAAGGTCGTCCGCCACGGCGCCTCGATCACCAGCTGTGCGGCCTCCGGATCGTGCCAGGTGTTCGCCTCCGCGGCGGCGCTGATGTTGCCCGGCGGGCGCATCGCCCCGCCCATCACCACCACCTCGTCGATCAGGTCGGGCAGCGCCGGCTCCAGCAGCAACGCCATACCCAGGTTGGTCAGCGGGCCGACGGCCACCAGGGTGAACTCGCGCGGGTATCGCTGCGCCAGCTCCACGATCCGGACGGCGGCGGCACCGTCGGCGACCGGCCGGGACGGCGGGCCGGTCACCGTACCTCCCAACCCGTCCGGGCCGTGGAACTCCTCCGCGGTGCTCAGCGGCTGCGCCATCGGCCGGGCCGCGCCGACCCAGACCGGAACGTCCGTGACCCCGGCGGCGTCCAGCACCCGCAGCGAGTTCTCGGCGCCGGTGCGGGTCGGCACGTTGCCGTGCACCGAGGTCACGCCCAGCAGCCGGCCGCCGCGACCGACCAGGTGCAGCAGCGCGAGCGCGTCGTCGATGCCGGTATCGCAGTCCAGCAGCACGGGTCGCGCGGGCGGGGTGGTCATCGGGCGATGGTATCCGGGCCGAGGCATCCGCGATCTCGGCGGCGTCCCGGGCGGCGGCAACCTCGACCACGCCGGCGGCCGGACCTCATGCGCCCGCGTGCGCCGGGCGGTCCCCGTCCGACGCCTCGCAAAACCCCCGTTCGGCCCATCGCGGGCCGTAACCTGATCACCGTGTACGCCCGCAAGCTCCGCACCCCCCAGGCGCCGATCGACTTCGCCGCCATCCGCGACTCGCTGGACATCCCGTCCGAGTACCCGGCCGACGCCCGGGCCGAGGCGGAGGCGGCGGCACGATCCGGCGCCGCCTCGCCGCCCGGCCGGGACGCCGACGACCGGTCGATCCCGCTGGTCACGATCGACCCGCCCGGTTCGGTGGATCTCGACCAGGCCGTGCACACCGAGCGCACGGACGACGGCTACCGGGTGCACTATGCCATCGCCGACGTGGCCGCCTTCGTCACGCCCGGGGGGCCGCTGGACGCCGAGAGCCGCCGCCGCGGGATGACGCTGTACAGCCCGGACCTCCGCACCCCGCTGTACCCGACCGTGCTGTCCGAGGGCGCCGCGTCGCTGCTGCCCGACCAGGACCGGCCCGCGGTGCTGTGGACCATCGACCTGGATGGCGCCGGCGAACCGGTCTCGGTGGACCTGCGACGGACCCGGGTCCGCTCCCGGCGGCAACTGGACTACGCAGGCGTGCAGGCCGGTGCCGACGCCGGGCAACTGCACCCAGCGATCGCGCTGCTGCCCGAGATCGGCAAGCTGCGCCAGGAGGCCGCCCGCCGGCGGCACGCCATCAACCTGGACCTGCCGGACTCCGAGGTGGTGCGCGAAGACGGTGCCGATGGCAAGGGCCACTGGACACTGGTCCGCCGAGCCGTGCTGCCGGTGGAGCGGTGGGGCGCCGAGATCAGCCTGCTGACCGGCATGTGCGCGGCCGGCATCATGCTGAAGGGGAAAATCGGCATCCTGCGCACTCTGCCGCCCCCCACGCACGGTCAGGTGTCCGCACTGCGGCGCGCCACCAAGGTGCTCGGTATCCCGTGGCCGGACGACGAACCGCCCGGGGACGTGGTCAGTGAACTCGACTCCGCCAAACCGCGGGAGGCCGCCTTCCTGGAGGACGCGGTGCGGTTGCTCCGCGGCGCCGGATACACCGACTTCGACGGCACGGTGCCCGACCAACCCGGGCACGGCGGGGTCGGCGCGCCGTACGCGCACGTCACCGCGCCGCTGCGCCGGTTGGTGGACCGCTTCGCCACCGAGGCGTGCCTGGCCCTGCACGGCGGTGACGAGGTCCCCGAGTGGGCGCGCTCGGCGCTGCCCGACCTGCCGGGGATCATGGCGGCGGCCGACCATGTCTCCGACAACCTGGAGCGCGCGTGTTCCGACGCGGTCTCCGAATTCCTGCTCGCCGACAGGGTGGGAGAGGACTTCACCGGCGTCGTGGTGCAGATCGACAAGGACAGGGATCGCTCGACGGTGCTGCTGGACGATCCGCCGGTGCGTGCCCGGGGGCCGGTCGACCACCTGGACGAGGGTTCCCGCGTCACCGTCCGGCTGACCGCCGTGAACAGCGCGGAGCACCGCATCGAGGTCACGCCGAGTCGCTGATGCGGCAACCGCAACCAACGCGGCGGTGACGGTATCCCTGGGGTGCGGGTTCCGGATGCGCCGTGCGCTCAGCGGGTGGTTTCCAAGTCCCTGTTGAGATACTCGTCGATCTCCGACTGCTCGATCGGCTTCCAGGCGTCGCTGTGGCCGCCGGTCGCCTCCACCCTCAACCGTTCGGCCAGCCACGGGTGGTGCAGTTCGAACGCCGGACGCTCGGAACGGATCCGCGGCAGCGAGGTGAAGTTGTGCCGCGGCGGCGGTGACGAGGTCGCCCACTCCAGCGAGTTCCCGTAACCCCACGGGTCATCGGCGGTGGTGACCTCGCCGTACCGGTAGGACCGGATCACGTTCCAGGTGAAGGCCAGCATGGAGGCGCCCAGGATGAACGAGCCGATGGTCGACACGGTGTTCAGCACGGTGAACCCGTCGG
>JBIQML010000066.1:0-12921 GCA_044463405.1 Nakamurella lactea
GCGCGGTCGTCGGGATCCGGCGCGCCGCCGTCCGTCTCGTCACCCTCGACGTCTGCGGTCTGCTGACCAGGATCCAGGATGGTCTCGGATCCCGCCGAGAAAGGTCCGGTGACCGAGGATGCCCGTTCTGGTGGTGGTGGAGGGCTCGGCCGGTTCGATGAGTGCCGCGGTGGCCGATGCCCGGTCGGCCGGCTGGCGGATCCTTCCCGGTTTCGACCTCCCGCCCGGCTCGCTCAGCGATGTGGTGCTGGCCGGACCGGTGGGCACCGCCAACGACGCCGGGCAGGTGGTGCTGGCTGCTGTCGCGGGGGCCGGGCTGATCGCGCATGCCGCAGCGGACCGCGATGTGATCGACCTGCTGTGCGACGACCTTCGCCGGTTCGGGAGGCTGGATCACCGGGTGGGGGAGGACCCGGCCGCCGCGCTGTCCGCCGAGGAACGCGGGGTGCTGGAGATGCTCGCCCGCGGCCTGACCCTGGGCCAGGCGGCCAACCGGCTGCACCTGTCCCGGCGATCCGCGGATCGGCGGCTGGCCTCGGCCAGGCGGTGCCTGGGCGCCGCGCATTCCGGCGAGGCCGTCATCGCCTACCGGGAGCGGCTGGACCGGATCGGAAGGCCGCCGTGCCGAGCACCGGACGGCGGGCCGGCATGGTAGCGCCTCCGGCGGCATATGTGGCGCGATTCCCGGATGTCCGTCACCGTCCCGATCGGAAGGCTCGAGGGGACAGATCCCCGACCGGCAAGGACCCCTGATGCCCTTCTCCTGCGCGATGATCGGAACCACCACGGCCCGCCACGGGCGGCACTCCCGCCCGACCGCGGGCGAGCGGCCGGTGGTACCCGCGCCGCGCGGCTGGGTCCGGCCGGTGCGATCCCGCCCGGCCGGCGACGGCCCTCTCGCCCCGCACCCCCCGTTTCGGCTGGCCGATGCCGTCGCGACGGGTCGATAGACTGACCGGGCCACGCCGCCTTAGCTCATCTGGTAGAGCAGCGCACTTGTAATGCGCAGGTGGCCGGTTCGAGTCCGGCAGGCGGCTCCGCACCGATGTGACGCCATGCCAGCAGGGCGACTCGCTCGGGAAGAGGATCACCGATGGACTCCGTCACCGCCGGCCGGACACCCGCACGGGCCCGCCACGAGGCCTGCGAACCCGTCCGGGACGCCGCGGTCGTGATCCGCGCGATGACGGCCGAGGACTGGCCGCAGGTGCGGGCCATCTACCAGGCGGGCATCGACGCCGGTGACGCCACCTTCGAGACGAGCGCCCCCGACTGGGATCGGTTCGACGCCGGCAAGCTGCCGGCGCATCGGTGGGTGGCGGTCGACCGGGTCGGCGGCGCCGTGCTGGGATGGGTCGCGGTCAGCGCGGTCTCGGGGCGGCCGGCCTACTGCGGCGTGGTCGAGGACTCCGTGTACGTCCGGCCGGACGCGATGGGCCGCGGCATCGGATCGGCGCTGCTCGGGCGCCTCATCGCCTCGACCGAGGCCGCCGGCATCTGGACGCTGCAGTCCGCGATCTTCCCGGAGAACACCGCCAGCCTGGCCCTGCACGCCAGGGCCGGCTTCCGCACGGTCGGGGTGCGTCGCAGGATCGCGCGGCACCGCGGGGTGTGGCGCGACACGGTGCTGATCGAGCGGCGCTCGGACGCCGGTTGAGCACCGGGCAGGGGCCTGCGGTGGGGCGCTCTGCGCGGGCCGGAACGCAACGGCGGGAATGTCGCCGGCCCCGATGATCGTTGCCACCAGCATGGACGACAGCACGAACGACGAGGAGTACCTGCCCAGCCCCAGCGCCCGGACCCGCGACCAGGTGGCGCTGTACGAGTCCTCCGGCGGCACCGAGGGCACCACCATGCGGGGGATGCCGGTGGTGGTGCTGACCATGCGGGGCGCCAGGACCGGCAAGATCCGCAAGGTGGCGCTGATGCGCGTCGAGCACGACGGCCGCTATGCCGCCGTCGCCTCCATGGGCGGCGCGCCCACCAACCCGGTGTGGTACCACAACCTGCAGGCCAACCCGGATCTCGAACTGCAGGACGGCCCGCGGCGGCTGCGGATGAGGGCCCGCGAGCTGTCCGGTTCCGAGCGCGATCTCTGGTGGGAGCGGTCCGTGGCCGCCTACCCGGACTACGCCGACTACGCGACGCGGACGTCACGTCAGATTCCGGTGTTCGTGCTGGAGCCGGTCACCGAGCAGGGCTGACACCCCTCGGCGCGAACCGGAGCCCCGTCGGCGCGAACCGGATCGTCGTCGACGCGGGCCGGCGGTCGCGCCGATCTCCCGTCGGGACGGCGCGGAACCGGATACGGTGGCACCGCGAGCGGGAGGGAGGACCGGGTGACGGCAGCGGACCGGGGCGATGTCGTGGTCACCGGCCTGGGTGCTGTGACGCCGGTGGGGTTGGACGCCGCCACGACCTGGGATGCCCTGTGTGCCGGTCGGTCCGGGGTGCGGGCCATCGAATCCTTCGACGCCTCGGAGCTGCCCACCAGGATCGCCGCCGAGGTCCGCGGATTCGATCCGCTGGCGTTCATGGATGCCAAGCAGTCCCGGCGATCCTCCCGGTTCGCGCAGCTGGCGGTGGCGGCGACGCTGGAGGCGGTTGCGGACGCCGGGCTGGACCTGGAACCGGTGACGGAGTCACCGGCCCACCCGTCACCGGCGCAGGCGGGGCAGTCCGGGCGGCTGGCACCCGAGGTCGCGGCCCGGACCGCGGCCGTGATCAACACCGCGGTCGGCGCCTTCGGTGAGACCGACGACGGTGCGGCACGTTTCACCGACCGTGGCTGGCGCGGCATGCGCAGCGACTTCATCCCGGCGGTCATCCCGAACATGGCGGCCTGCCAGGTGGCCATGCGGCTGGGCGTGCACGGTCCGGTGACCGCCGGCGCCCTGGCCTGCGCCAGCGGCAACTACGCGCTGGTGGAGGCGGCCCGGCTGGTGCGGTCCGGGGAGGCCGACGTGGTGCTGGCCGGCGCCTCCGACGCCTCGATCTGCCCGCTGATGATCAGCAGCCTGTCCATGATGGGGGCGCTGTCCACCCGGAACGACGAGCCGTCGCGGGCCAGCCGGCCGTTCGACGCCGATCGGGACGGCTTCGTCTACGGCGAGGGTGCCGTGGTGTTCGTGGTGGAGAGCGCGGCGCACGCGGCCCGGCGCGGCGCCACGGTGTACGCGCGCTACCTGGGCGGGGCGCTGACCTGCGATGCCCACCACGTGGTGGCGCCGCACCCGGACGCGACGTACTCGGCCGCCGCCATGCGCCGGGCGCTGGACTCGGCCGGGCTGCCGACCGGCGAGGTGGACTACGTGTGCGCGCACGGCACGTCCACCAGGGCGAACGACAGGTTCGAGACCCGCGCCATCCGTTCTGCCCTGGGCGCGCACGCCGATGCCGTGCCGGTCAGCTCGCCGAAATCGGTGAC
This sequence comes from Nakamurella lactea, assembly GCA_044463405.1. Lineage (GTDB taxonomy): Bacteria > Actinomycetota > Actinomycetes > Mycobacteriales > Nakamurellaceae > Nakamurella > Nakamurella lactea_B. Next base: position 3,428 of record JBIQML010000066.1, read on the forward strand.
GGGGCATCTGATCGGCGCGGCCGGGGCGCTGTCGGTGCTGGTGGCGTGCCTGGCCATCCGGGACGGCGTGGTGCCGCCGACCATCAACATGGAGAACGCCGATCCGGACTGCGATCTCGACTACGTGCCCGGGACGGCGCGGCGGTTGCCGGTCGGGACCGTGCTGGTCAATTCCTACGGATTCGGCGGGCAGAACTGCTCGGTGCTGCTCGGGCGGGTGTGAGCTGGCGTCGGTCCGTCAACGACTGCTCAATTGGCCACCGTGCAACTGCCCGGACCAAGCGCGCCCAGTACGGTACTGAGCTTCAGGGTCGCGCGCGCACCCCAGGGACCTGCCCAGCCTTTCAGGGCGCGGACGGAGTAGTAGCTCGTGGTGCCTAGCAGGCTGCCGAGGAGGCCTCCCAACAGACCCGTGTCGAGGGTTGCCGACCAGGTTCCGTTCCCATTGTCGACGATGGGGGCGTCCGCGACCGGGGAATACGCGCCGTTGACATTGCTCGTCTCGCCGACCTGGTAGGTGAAGCCGGGCCCGACGTCGTTCCAGGTCAACGTCATGGAGACAAAAATTCCCAGCACGCTATTCGGCTGGCAGGTCAGCCCGCTCGGAGTCGGTACGGTGATAGCAGAGAATCCCGCCCGCGCACTCTCGCCGCCGTTCCAGCTTGCTGATGTGGCAGCGGGTCTCGGGATGCACAGCGCGGCAGCCAGGATCGCCATCGCGACCATGGCCAGGGCACGGCGACGGCGTGATCCGCGGCCGCTCGCCGGCCGCGTCGTGCGCGGGGCGATGGCGCTCATGCCCGCCGCCGGGTGCGGGAGGCGGCGCCGGCGATGGTCAGCCCCACCGCGATGGCGCCAAGGGCCAGCAGGAGCGGCCGCCACGGGTCGACACCGGTGTTAGGTAGCGACCCGGACCCGGTTCCGGCGCTGACGGACTCGCCGTGGGCGGAGGCGCGCACCGTGGCCGACATGGTGCCGTGCGCCGGCGCCGGCAGCATCACCTGGAACAGCAGCCAGCGTTGCGCACCGGCCGGCACGTCGGCCAGCACGACATCGTGCTGCCTGCCGGTGAACCCGGCGACGGAAGCGACCGGGATGAGAGTGCCGGGGCAACTGCCGGCGACCCACCGTTCGGTGCAGCCCTGCAGGTCAACCGTCAGGCGCAGCGATCCTCGTGTCGACAGGTTCACCACCGCTCGCGTCCGGGCGGCACTCGCCAGCGCGACCCCCACCTGCCAGCGCACCGGCGTGCCGGGCGACAGGGTGGACATGGCCGTGGTGTTCGCGATGTTGGTCACCGTCAGGTAGCGGCCCTGGGAGACCTCCGGTGCCGCCGCGCGGGCGGGCGCGGCGGCGGCCAGCGGTAGGGCGCCGGCGACGCCGAGGACTGCCAGCAGCGACAGGGCTCGCCCCGGCTGCCTGGCATGGCGGCCGGGCACGCCGGGCTCGGACCCGGGGGTGGATTCCTGGGTAGCCGCCGCGGCGGGATCCCCGTCACCGCCGTCTCCGTCACCCCCGTCTCCGCCACCCGAGCCGCTGTCGCTGCCGTCCGGGTCGTCATACCCGGCGTTGGTATCGGTGTCGTCGTTCTCGGTCTCGTCGCCGCCGTCCTTGTCGTCATCGTCGCCGTTCCCATCCCGCGCATCACGGGGCCAGAACGCCCATGTCACCAGGGCGGCGGCGCCGATGGTCAGTGCGCCGAGCACCAGGGGGTTGGCGAACCACACGATCACCCGCGCCAGGCCGGGCACCGAGCCCATCACCAGCCGGACCTGCGAGACCGTGTACGGCGCCGGATCGGGCTCGGCGTTGGCGTCGCCCTTCATCGTGATGGTGCGCAGGTCCCCGGAGCCTTGCACCGACATCACCCGGTGCGTGATGGGTAGCTCGCCCGGACGATCGACGGTGACGACATCCCCGACCCGCACCTCGGAGGCGGGGATCTCGCGGACCAGCGCCACCGAACCCTGCGGGATGGTGGGCGACATCGACCCGGTCTTGAACATGATCAGCGAGACATGGAAGACCACGCCGAGGGCAACCAGAACGATGCAGGCCAGGCCCCCGAGGGCGGCCAGGGTCAGCAGCGCCTGCCCGACGCGACCGCCGAATCTCCGCCTCCCCGCCATGGGGCCCCGAGTCAGGAGACGGATTCGCCGGTGAATACCCAGGTCGCCGAAGCTGTCTGACCCTGGTCCGCAGCGTCGGCATCGGACTTGAGCGTCACCTGCAGGCAGAAGTTGACTGTGCCTCCAGCTGCTGCGATCGGCGCACCCGCGGCCGGCACGTCAGTACCGTCCCCGAATGTGGTTGCGTCGCACGTCGTGCCGGAGATGACCTTGACGGCAGCAGTCAGATCCGCGCCGAGTCCCGTTGGCGGCGTGAAGGTGGGATCGCCCACCGAGACCGTCCCTGCCACGTCGGTGCCAGCCGTGGTCTGGACGGCGAACAATGCGTAGGTGCTGACGCCGGGTGAGAGACCTTCCGCCTCTGTTGAGAAGGCCAACGTGGCCGGACTTCCGCTTGGATGGTCGGTGAAGGTGGTTCCGTCGGTTCAGCCCACGATTCCGAACGTGCTCGTGGTGAAGGTGCCGTTGGCATATTCCGAGTCGTTCCAGGTGGCCAGGGTGACCGCCGCGCCGATGCCGAGCACGAGGCCGCCGGCGAGGATCGCGCGAATCTTGGTGAACCTCCTGCGGCGCGCGTCCGCACCCGTTCCCCGTGGCATGGGCCGATCTCCTCTGTTCGTGGGCGTTTGCCGTCCGTCACCGAATGTGACCAGAGTATGGGCTCCGCGTCGCGGTGAACCGGCGGCCGCGGTCGCAGATCCCGGGGCCAGTTCCGCTGCGCAGCTCCTCCGTACGAACGGGTGAGGCCCCGCTGCCCGAAGCGGTGGTGCCGGCATCATCCGCGCCGTGTTCCGACTACCCTCTGTAGCGACGTACGTCGACGTAGCCGGGCAGGGTGAATTCCCATCCGCGCCACGTGCGCGCCGGCGGTCCGTCTCGTTCCCGTGCCGCGTGAACGGCGCGACCGGAACCTGATCGGCCCGTTCCTGCGTCGGGTCCGGTTTCGTCGACGATGTGCTGGCGACACATCTAACCCGGTCTTCTCATGGTCGTCTGGACCATCCCCCGCCCCTGGTCCGCCCCGTAGTCTTCGATCCATGACGGAGCCCGACCGACCCGCCACCGCGGCTGGCCGGGCTCTGCCGTCCCCGGGCGCGCTGTCGGGGCGCACCGCCCTGGTGACCGGCGCGGCCAGCGGCATCGGCGCCGCCATCGCCCGCCGGTTGGCGTCCGACGGAGCGGCCGTCGTCGCGCTGGACCGGGACGCCGATCGGCTCGCCGGGGTGGCCGCCGCGATCGATGCCCGCCCGCTGGTGGTCGACCTGTCGGACACCGGCGGGATCGCCGATGCCGTCGCCGAGGTGGCCGGAGACGTCGACATCCTGGTGAACAACGCGGGCATCCAGCACGTCGAGCCGGTGGAGAGCTTTCCGGTGGCGACCTACGAGACCGTCATCAAGGTCATGCTCACCGCACCGTTCGCGCTGTCCCGGGCGGTGCTGCCCGGCATGTACGCGCGGGGCTGGGGTCGTCTGGTGCACATCTCCTCGGCGCACGGCCGGCGGGCCAGCCCGTACAAGGCGGCCTACGTGTCGGCCAAGCACGGGCTGGAGGGCCTGTCCAAGGTGCTGGCCCTGGAGGCCGCCGAGCGCGGGGTCACCAGCAATTGCGTCAACCCCGGCTACGTGCGCACCCCGCTGGTGGACAAGCAGATCGCCGACCAGGCCGCCGCCCACCACCTGCCGGCCGACCAGGTGGTCCGCACCGTGATGCTGGCGTCGTCGCCGGTCAAGCGGCTCATCGAGCCGGACGAGGTGGCCTCCGCGGTCGCCTACCTGTGCGGGCCGGGCACCGACTCCATCACCGGCTCGGATCTGGTGATGGACGGCGGATGGGGCGCTCGCTGACCAGTCCACGCCCGGGTCGCCGTGGTGGCACCATGACCGTCATGTCGGTGACGCAGGGGTTTGCGCACCTGCTGGAGCTGCTCGCCCGCGGCGCCGACCCGGTGGAGTTCGAGCGCCCGGTGGTGGAGGCGCGCGCGGAAGGGCTGTCCACCGAGGACATCGCTGCCCTGGACGACGCCAAGCGCACCGCCCTGGAGGTGCGTGCGCAACTGGAGGCGCACCGCCGCCGGGAGGCCGAACTCGCCGCGCTGTTCCAGACCGCCTCGGACCTGGCCGCGCTGTCCAGCGTGGACGACGTGCTGACCGCGATCGTGCGCCGCGCCCGGACCCTGCTGCGCCGCGACGTCGCCTACCTGTGCCTGAACGACGAGGCGGCCGGTGACACCTACATGCGTGTCACCGACGGGTCGGTGTCGGCGGCCTTCCAGCGGGTCCGGTTGCCGCTGGGCGCCGGTCTGGGCGGCATGGTCGCACAGCAGGGGGTTCCGTTCACCTCCACCAACTATCTGACCGACGACCGGGTGGCGCACACCAGCGACATCGACAATGCCGTGATCGACGAGGGGCTGGTGTCGATCATGGGGGTGCCGCTCAAGCTCGGCTCCACCGTCATCGGCGTGCTGTTCGCCGCCGACCGGCAGGAGAGGGCCTTCAGCCGGGACGAGGTGGCGTTGCTGTCCTCGCTGGCCGCACACGCCGCCGTCGCGCTGGACAACGCGCGGCTGCTCGCCGAGACCCGGGAGGCGCTGAACTCGCTGGAACAGGCCAATTCTGCGCTGCGGCAGCAGGGCAGGGACACCGAGCTGGCGGTGCGCGCGCACGACCGGCTGGCCGAGCTGGTGCTGCGCGGCGGCGGGGTCTCGGACGTGGCGGACGAGCTGTCCGAGCTGCTGGACGGCGACGTCACCGTCACGGTGCCGGCACCAGAGGTGCCCACCGCCGGGCCGGGGGTGACGTGCGTCCCGGTGGCGGCCGGCTCGGACGTGCTGGGTGAGTTGGTGCTGACCCGGCACGGCACGCCCCGTCCGGCCGATCTGCGGGTGCTGGAGCGCGGCGCCATGGTGACGGCGTTGTTGCTGCTGTTCCGCCGGCAGGTCGCCGATGCGGCGAACCGCGGCCGGCGGGACCTGCTGGAGGACCTGTTGCTCGGCGCCGCGCCGGATGCGGCCGAGACGGTCGCCCGGGGAGCGGATCTGGACGTCGACCTGGAAGCGCCGATGGTCGTGGTGGTGTGCGCCGCGCCCCGTCACCGCACGGACAGCGAGCAGACCGCCGCGTTCCTGGCCGGTCGGCGCCGCGGGCTGTCCGCCCGGATCGACAGCGCGATCGTGCTGCTGCTGCCCGGCTCCGACGCGGGAGCCGTCGCGCGGGAGGTGTCCACCGCGCTCGGCCGGACGCTGGGCGGGCCGGTGACCGCGGCCGGGCACGCCGCCGGGTCGATCGCCGGCTACGTCGCGGGCTCGTCCGCGGACCGGAACGGCTCGGCCCACGACCACGACCTGCCGGCGGCCTACCGCGCGGCGCGTGACTGCCTGTCCGCCATGCTGGCCCTGGGCCGGACGGGGCAGGGGGCGACGATGACCGACCTCGGGTTCGTGGGGGTGGTGCTCTCCGGCGGGCGGACCGGCGCGGACTTCGTCACCGACGCCCTCGGCCCGGTGCTGGACTACGACGCCGCCCGCGGCACCGACCTGGCCACCACGCTGGACGCCTACTTCGCCACCGGTGGGCACCTGGGCCGCACCGCCGAACGGCTACACGTGCACCCGAACACGGTGGGGCAGCGGCTGTCCCGGGTCGGGACGCTGCTCGGCTCCGACTGGACCGACCCGGAGCGGACGCTGCAGATCCAGCTCGCCCTGCAGCTTCGCGCGGTGCTGCACGCCCGCTGACTAGGGTCCGCTGGGTGCTGGTCAGTCCAGGGCGGCGTCCACCACGGCCTGCAGCGGACGCTCGGCGAACATGATCGAGTAGTGGTTGCAGTCGTGCACGGCGGTGACGGTGACCGTGTCGGGCAGCCGCGCCGCCGCGATCGCCTCGGCGGTCAGCAGCCCCGGGGTCTGGTTCATCAGCCCGCGCGGCGCCCACAGCAGCGTCGTCGGCACGGTCAGCGACGGGGCGGCGGTCAGGGTCTCCGGCTCGGTCAGCACCGCGCCGCCGTCCACCCGGATCGCCTCCAGCACGCAGGAACTGGCCAGCGACCCGTCCGCGCGCCGCACGATGTCGTGCTCCAGATAGCCGCGCAGATCCTCGGCGGCGGTCCCGCCGGCGTCCAGCACCTCGGCCACCGCCGGGTTGGCGCCCATGAAGTCGAGGTAGGCGTCGGTGTCGGGAAACGACATGGTGAGCCTGGTCATCGCCGGGCCGATCACCGCGGTCAGCAGCGCATCGATGTCCGCTCCGGGCGGCGGGGGGAAGGCGATCCCGCCGTCCACCAGCACCACCCGGTCGAACCGCTCCGGGTGCCGGGACGCGGCGATGGCGGCCACGTAGGCGCCCATCGAGTGCCCCAGCACCGTGACGGTGTTCGCGCCGACCGCGTCGGCGATGGCGATGACGTCCTCGGCGTGACGGCCGATGCCCCACGGCCCGGTCACGGTGTTGCTGCACGCACGGCCGGCCAGATCCGGTGCCAGCACCCGGATTCTGGCGTCACGGGCGGAGAGCGCCCGGGCCAGGGGACGCAGGGACAGGCCGTTCGCGGTGATGCCGTGCACCGCGATCACGATGCGCTCGCTGCGCTCGTCGCCGGCCAGCTGGTGCACGGTCAGCTCGCCGCCGGGCACCAGGACACGCAGCGGTGTGGTCATGTCTCCTCCAGCTCGGTCATCCGCTCGATCGCCGGCCTCGAGGTGCCGCCCCGCCCGGACCGGCCGGGCCTTGTCACCGCTGCGCGCAGGCGCCGCCCGATCGAGGTGATGCCGCCCGGGGCGAAGTACACGATCAGGATGAACAGTAGCCCGAACACGAACAGCGGCTGGGACAGCGGAACCCGCAGCACGCCGGGCAGGTCGGCGATGGTCTGCGAGGTCGCCAGTTCCCCCAAACGGGAGTCCAGCAGCGCGTAAAGGGCGCCGCCGATCACCGCTCCCCAGCGGCTGCCGGCCCCGCCGAGCACCACCATCACCAGCATGGACAGGGTGAACTCCACCGACAGCATGGCCGGGCTGGTGCCGCCGACCACCAGCAGTTGCACCATGCCGCCGATGGTGCCCAGCAGCCCGCCGACCAGCACCGACAGCAGCTTCGCCCGGTAGGCCGAGACGCCGAGAACCTCGACCCGGGCCTCGTTCTCGCGCACCGCCGCCCAGGCCGCGCCGGCCCGGGAGCGGCCCAGCGCGCCGACCACCACCAGGCACAGCACGCAGAACGCCAGCGCCACCCAGTACCGGTAGGGCGCGTTGGCCACGCCCAGCAGGACGTCCGGCAGGCCGTCCCGGGACAGCGGGAGCCCCTCCTCGCCGCCCGTCTCGCCGCCGGGGTTGCGCGTCACGGTGATGGCCACCGCCTGCGCGAACGCCAGCGTCACCATGGCGAACGCGATCCCCTTGACGCGCAACGAGACAGCACCGACCAGCAGTGGCAGTGCGACGCCGATCACCAGCACGGCGACCAGCGACAACACCAGGCTGCCCCAATCGCGCAGCGTGATCGCCGCGACGTAGGCGCCCGCGCCGACGAACAACGCGTGCCCGAACGAGAGCAGCCCGGTCCGCCCGAACAGCACGTCGTAGGACAACGCGATGCCCGCCGTCACCAGGCACATCGCCAGCAGCCGCATCGAGCCGGGCGAGTTGACCAGGCCGGGCAGCACGCCCGGAACCGTGAACCGCATCCAGGGCAGCAGGATCAGCACCGCCAGCAGCACCACGGGGATCAGCCGGCCGGGTCGTAGCAGTGCGGCCAGGCGGTGACGGGGGCCGCCGGGGTCCGACCCGCTCGGGTCGGAGATGCTCGCGGCGGGCGACGCCGGACGGGTCTCGGCCTGATCGCCGGTGACCCGCCCGATGAGCGTCGTCACCGCCTCGTCGGCCTTCGTCAGGGCCTGCTGCGCACCGACCTTCGGGACGTGCTGCGACCCGACCGTCGGGCGATCGCCCTGCGCCCCGGGGGATGTGGTCATGCGATCGCCGCCTTGCCCGCCAGGCCCGAGGGCCGCAGCAGCAGCACCACCGCCAGCAGCAGCACCACCGAGATGTCGCCGATCCCGGACGGCAGGTAGTAGTTGGCCAGTTGCTGCACCAACCCGACCACCAGGGCCGCCACCGCGGTGCCACCGATCGAGCCGAAACCGCCGATCACCACCACGATGAACGCGTAGATCAGCAGCGCGGTGCCGTCGCCGGGAGTGACCCCGCCGCGGTAGACCGCGCTGAGCACCCCGCCCAGTGCCGCGGCGGCGCCGCCGATCGCGAACACCAGGGTGAAGGTGCGGCGCACGTCGATGCCCAGCGCCTGCACCATGGGGCGGTTCTCCACCCCGGCCCGGATGATCAGCCCGATCCGGGTGAACCGCAGCAGCGCGATGATCGCCAGCAGCACCAGCACGGCGGCGCCGATCAGCAGCCAGCGGTCGTTCGGGATGGCCGCGCCCAGCAGCGGTGTGGTGCCCTTCGTCCACTCCGGGCCGGAGAACGGCACCGGGTCGGGGCCCCAGATTCCTTGGTACACCGCCACTGCCACCAGCCCGAGCCCCACGGTGACCAGGACCTGCTCGATGTGCCGGCTGTACAGCGGGCGGATCATCACCAGTTCCACCGCGGCGCCGATCAGCGCGCCGACCGCGAGTCCGACCAGGACGGCGACCGGGAACGCCCATCCGCCCAGGCCCGACAGGTGCTGGGTGACGACCAGGGCGGCGTAGGCGCCGGCGGTCAGGAAGGCGCCGTGTGCGAAGTTGAGCACGTGCATCAGCCCGTAGATCAGGCTCAGCCCGGAGGCGACCAGGAAGTACAGGGCGCCCAGGCCCAGCCCGGTCACCAGCATCAGGACCAGGGTGCTCACGGCGATGATCCTTCCGGCACGGCCTGTTTCGGCGCTGAATCGCCGGCGCGCGTGCCGGCCACGCCCAGCAACCGGTTCACCAGATCCTCGTCGCCGAGCAGGTTGGCGGCGGGGGAGGAGTGCACCACGCGGCCGGTGTCGATGACGATGGCGTGGTCGGCGATCCGTCGCACCAGCGGCAGGTTCTGCTCGACCAGCAGCACGGTGGTGTGCTCGGCGACGGTGGCGAGTGCGTCGCCGACCTGGGCGACGATCAGCGGCGCCAGGCCCTTGGTCGGCTCGTCCACCAGCAGCAGTTCGGTGGGTGCCAGCAGCACCCGGGCAAGCGCGAGCATCTGCTGCTGCCCGCCGGACAGGGTGCCGGCGCGTTGCCGGCGACGCTGGTGCAGGTCGGGGAACAGCGTGAACGCGCGGTCGTAGTCCGGCTGCCCGGTACGGGGTTCGGCGTGCTTGCGGTTCTCCTCGGCGGTCAGCGAAGGCACGCCGCTGCGACCCGCAACATAGCGCCCAAAGA
>JBIQML010000067.1:0-12754 GCA_044463405.1 Nakamurella lactea
ACGTCGAGAACATCCTGCTCAAGCTCATCCAGGCCGCCGACTACGACGTCAAGCGCGCCGAGACCGGCATCATCTACATCGACGAGGTCGACAAGATCGCCCGCAAGTCGGAGAACCCGTCGATCACCAGGGACGTCTCCGGCGAGGGCGTCCAGCAGGCGCTGCTGAAGATCCTGGAGGGCACCAGCGCGTCGGTGCCCCCCCAGGGCGGTCGCAAGCACCCGCATCAGGAGTTCATCCAGATCGACACCACCAACGTGCTGTTCATCGTGGCGGGCGCGTTCGCCGGTCTGGAGAAGATCGTCGGGGAGCGGGTCGGCAAGCGTGGCCTTGGCTTCGGCGCCGAGGTCCGCAGCAAGTACGACATCGACGCGTCGGACATCTTCGCCGACGTGATGCCGGAGGACCTGATCAAGTTCGGGTTGATCCCGGAGTTCATCGGGCGGCTCCCGGTGGTGGCCACCGTCCAGCACCTGGACAAGGAGTCCCTGGTCGCCATCCTCACCGAACCCCGCGACGCGCTGTCCAAGCAGTACCAGCGGCTGTTCGACATGGACGGCGTGACGCTGGAGTTCGACGACGACGCGCTGGAGGCCATCGCCGACGAGGCGATCCTGCGGGGCACCGGAGCCCGCGGGCTGCGGGCCATCATGGAGGAGGTCCTGCTTCCGGCGATGTACGAGGTTCCGGGTCGTGACGACGTGGAACGCGTGGTCGTCACCGCCGAGACCGTCCGGGAGAACGTCTACCCGACCATCGTGCCCCGGCCGGCCAAGCGCACCCCCAGGGAGAAGTCCGCCTGACCGCCGCCTAGCGGCGATCGGGGCACTCGGCCCGGCACCGGGAGCGTGCTCACCCGGCCGGCGGGCTGCACCCCTTGACGAACGCCGACAGCGCCGTCATGGCGTCCGCAACCGGCTGCTCGGCCAGGATGGACGCGACGTCCACGTCGGACTTGCCCACGGCCCGCTCGGCCGCGTCGTGCAGCGTCCCCACCGCGTCCTGCAACTCCGCCGGCAGGTTCGTGCCGATCCCGTCGAACACGGTGGCGACCTCCGCCTCGGACAGCCGCCGGCCATCCACCGGCTGGGCGAACAGCCCGGCGACCGCGGCCTGCCCCTCGATGGCCGCCGAACAGCCCGCGGACAGCCCGGACGGCGCCGGGCCCGACGGATCCGCGGAGGATGCGCCGCCGGACTCCGCGGACGCGGCCGCGTCGTGGTCCGGGGATGGGTTCGACAGCGGCGTGGCACCGGAGCAGCCGGTGACGACGATCGCCAGCGCGGCCAGCAGGGCGGCCAGCCGGCCGGGCCTCAGCCGCACTGGTCGTCCACGTAGTTCGACAGCGTCGTCATCGCCTCGTTGACCTGGTCGGATTCCAGGATCGCCTGGGCCTGCTCGCTGGTCTTGCCGACGGCCTGCTGCGCGGCATCGTGCAGCACCTGCACGGGCTGCTGGACCTCCGCAGGCACCTGGTCCGCATCCGCGAACGCCTGGTCGACGTCGGACGCGGTCAGCGGCTGTCCGGCCAGCGGGCCCAGGAACAGCACGCTGATGCTCAGCACCAGCCCCGAGACCGTGAGACACCCGGTGTCCAGGCCCGGGATCGAGCCCAGATCGGTGGGCAGGCCGGTGGGCAGGCCGGACGGCAGGCCCGACGGAAGTCCGGACGGCAGGTCCGGGACGTCGCTGGAGGCGGACGGCAGGCCGGCGTCCCCGCCGTCACCGCTGGACCCGTCACCGCTGGACCCGTCCTCGCTGGCCGACCCGCCGCCGACGCCGGAACCCGCGCCAGAGCCTGCACTGGAGCCCGCGCCGGCGCTGGAGCCCGCGCCGGCGCTGGAGCCCGCGTCGGAACTGGAGCCCGCGCCGGATGTCCCGTCACCGGGTCCTGGGGCGCCGGTCGAAACCGGCGACGAGGCGGCGTCGCCCGAGGTCCCGCCGCTGGCGCCGGGAAGTTGCGGAGAGCCGGAGATGTCCGTCGAGCATCCGGCGAGTACCAGACCGGTGGCGCACACGAGTGATAACAGGGCCCTGCGGGCTCGCATCGAATCCTCCTAGGTCATGCCCCTCACCGGAGGCGATGACCCCCGGCGCCGTCGGCATCGTACGACAGCGGGCCGCCGTTCCAGCCGGCCCGACGCCGCGCGATCCACGACCGTTGGATGGCGGGGGATCCGGATCGGTTCCGCGGACCTGCCCTCAACGCCGCGGCACCGGCTCCTTGCGCACCATCCGCAGTTCCAGGATGCCGGCGGCGTCGTTCTTCTCCGCACCGTCGGGGATGAACCCCTGATTGACGTAGAACGCCGAGGCCCTGGGGTTGTCCCGGTAGGTCCACAACGACGCGGGCTGGCCCTCGGTGACGGCGTCCAGCAGCTTCGTGGACACCCCGGTGCCGTAGTGCGCGGCCCGCACGAAGATGGCGTAGAGCTCCTGCTCGGTGGGCGCGTCCTCGTCCCGGGACGGCCCGGCGATCGCCACCCCGATGATCTCGCCGTCCCGCTCGGCCAGCATGTGCGTGGCGGTGCCCTGCTCGATCTCGCTCCTGCGGCGCTCGGAGAGTTCGGCGGCGTCCAGCCCGTCCAGCCGTTCCGTCCCCCACAGCGAGGCGTAGGCCTCCTGCCAGCAGGCCATCTGGCAGGCGGTGAACGCCTCCGCATCGTCGGGGCGGGCAGTGCGGACCGTTGCTGGCACCGTCATCGATTCACCTACCGGAGGCCGTGGAACTGACAGGAGCGCGGGCCGAGGTGAGACCACCACCGGCCGGTCCCGCGGTCTACCCAGAGTAGTGCACCCCTGGATGGGGCCTAAAAGGGTGCGACCGCCGGCGTCGCCGCGGTGTCCTCCCGAGTCGGATGCACCCCTGGTGGCACGATGGGCCGGTGGCGGTGTACCGGGACGCGGCGGTGGTGCTGCGGGTGACCAAACTCGGCGAGGCCGACCGCATCGTCACGCTGCTGACCCGCCGCACCGGGCGGGTGCGGGCGGTCGCCAAGGGCGTGCGCCGCACCCGGAGCCGGTTCGGGGCCAGGCTGGAGCCGTTCAGCCACGTCGACCTGCAGCTGTACGCCGGGCGCAATCTGGACATCGTCACCCAGGCGGTGACGCTGGACCCCTTCGGGCCGCACCTCGCCGCCGATTACCCTCGGTACACGGCCGCCACGGCGATGGCCGAGACCGCCGAGCGGCTCACCGCCGAGGAGCGGGAGCCGTCGCTGCGGCTGTACCTGCTGCTGGTCTCGGCGCTGCGCGCGCTGGCCGAACCGGTCGGCGGACGCGCCGACGGCCACGGGGCCGATGACCACGGGGCCGATCAGGGGGCGACCGATCGCGGGGGCGCGGAGCCGGGTGACCCGGGCGGCACCGATGACGCCGACGCCACCGGCGGGGCGGGATCCGTCGCCGGCGCGGTAGGACACGGGGCAGACGGGCCGAGGCGTCGTGAGCCGGGCCTGGTCCTGGATGCCTTCCTGCTGCGCGCGATGGTGCTGGCCGGGTGGGCGCCCGCACTGCGGGACTGCGCCCGATGCACCGCGCCGGGGCCGCACGCGGCCTTCCATGTGCCCTCCGGCGGCGTGCTGTGTGCCGGCTGCCGCGGAGCGGGGTTCGCCCGTCCGGCGCCGGCCACCCTGACGCTGATGTCCGCGCTGGCCTCCGGCGACTGGGCGGTGGCCGAGGCCTCCGCGCCGGAGCACCGCCGGGAGTCGTCCGGGCTGGTGGCGGCGCTGCTGCAGTACCACCTGGAACGTGGCCTGCGATCGCTGCCGCTGGTGGACCGCTCGGTGCCGATCGATCTGGCCGTGCCGACGGTCGATGGCGTCATCGACGGACCGCTCACCGGACCGGTCGGCGGAATCATCGACGACGCCCGCGGCGCCCCGCACGGCGGCCCCGGGTCCGCGCCGGCCGCCCAGCGGGCCGCCCGGTGACCCCGCGCCGGTCCGCGGTGCGGCCGCCCGATCCGCACCGGAGCGGTGCGCGCCCGCCGGACATCCCGCCGGAGTCCGTGCCCCGTCACGTGGCGATCGTGATGGACGGCAACGGCCGGTGGGCCAAGGCCCGCGGGCTGCCCCGCACCGAGGGTCACAAGCGTGGCGAGGCGGCCCTGTTCGACGTGGTCTCCGGGGCCATCGAGGTCGGCGTCCGCCACCTGTCGGCGTACGCGTTCTCCACCGAGAACTGGCGCCGCTCGCCCGACGAGGTGCGCTTCCTGATGGGCTTCAACCGGGACGTCATCCGCCGCCGGCGCGACGACATGCACGCGATGGGCGTCCGGGTCCGGTGGGCCGGCCGGCGCCCGAGGCTGTGGCGCAGCGTGATCCGAGAGTTGGAGGACGCCGAGCGGCTGACCGCGGGCAACGACGTGCTGACGCTGACCATGTGCGTCAACTACGGCGGTCGGGCGGAGATCGCCGATGCCGCCCGGGCGCTGGCCGTGGATGCCGCCGCCGGCCGGATCGATCCCAACAGGGTCACCGAGCGCACCTTCGCCCGGTATTTGGACGAACCGGACATGCCCGATGTCGATCTGTTCGTCCGGTCATCGGGGGAGAAGCGCACCAGCAACTTCCTCATCTGGCAGTCGGCCTACGCCGAGTTGGTGTTCCTGGACACCCTGTTCCCGGACTTCGACCGGCTCGACCTGTGGCGTGCCTGTGAGATCTACGCCTCCCGCAGCAGGCGCTTCGGGGGGGTGGTCGCCGAGCGTCGGGACGCCACCGCGACCGGCCGGGCCGGTCCCGGCGTCGGCCCGGACCGGGCCGGCGCGACGTCGGGTGGCTGAGGCCCCCGGCGTCGTTTGCAACACTGGGACCGTGACCATCCCCGAATCCGGCGCCGGCGACCCCGTGCCCGACGTCCCCACGGACACCGACGGTGCGGACGGCGCCGACGGTGCCAGGGACATCCCGGGTGCCGACGGTACCGATCGCGACGGGCCCGCCACCCGCTCCGGGCCGTCCATGCGCTCCGGGCACGCCGACGGCGCCTCGGCCGCGGAGACGGCCCCGGCCCGCACCTGGCGGCGCGTGCTGTTGCTGGGCGGCATCGCCGCGGCGGTGCTGGTCATCGACGTGCTCACCAAGGTGCTGGTGGTCGCCACCATCGGCCTCGGCGAGAACATCCGCATCCTCGGCGGGCTGGTGTACCTGACCCAGATCCGCAACGGCGGCGCCGCGTTCTCGATGGCCACCGGCATGACCTGGGTGCTGGCCATCGTGGCGCTGGCGGTGGTGGCCTTCATCATCAGGATGGCCCCGCGCCTAAGATCCACCCCGTGGGCGGTCTGCCTGGGGCTGATCCTCGGCGGCGCGCTCGGCAACCTGACCGACCGCATCTTCCGTGCGCCGGGGGTGCTCCGTGGCCACGTGGTCGACTTCATCTCGGTGTTCGGCCCGAACGCGCAGTACTTCCCGGCGTTCAACGCCGCCGACTCGGCGATCACCATCGGAGGCGTGATGCTGGTGCTGATCGCCCTGCTGGGCTACGACTTCGACGGCCGTCGGCATCGCAGCTCGCGGCGCGGGCGGGCCGGCGAGTCCGAGGCGTCGCGCGACGCCGACCGCGGCGCCGATGGGTGAGTTCCGGCGGCTGCCGGTGCCCGAGGGCCTCGCCGCCATGCGGGCGGACGCCGGGCTGGCCCGCCTGCTGGGCATGAGTCGAACCTCGGTGGCCGCCCTGCTGGACGCCGGCGACGTCACCGTGGACGGCGCCGCCCTGGAACGCTCGTCACCGCTGCCGGCGGGCGGCTGGCTGGAGCTGACGCTGCCGGACCGGCCGTCGCCACCGGCGGTGACGGCGGCACCCGTGGACGGCCTGCGCGTGCTGCACACCGACGCCGACATCGTGGTGGTCGACAAGCCGGTCGGGGTGGCCGCCCATCCCAGTCCGGGCTGGACCGGTCCCACCGTGCTGGGCGGGCTCACCGCGATGGGCATCGCCGTGGCGACCTCGGGCGCCGAGGAGCGCCGGGGCATCGTGCACCGGCTGGACGTCGGCACCACCGGCGTGATGGTGGTGGCCCGCAGCGAGCACGCCTACACGGTGCTCAAGGACGCCTTCCGGCAGCGCACCGTCGACAAGGTCTATCACGCCGTCGCGCAGGGCCACCCGGATCCGACATCGGGCACCATCGACGCCCCCATCGCGCGGCATCCCAAGGCGGACTACAAGTTCGCGGTGGTGGCGGGCGGCCGCCCCAGCGTCACCCACTACGCCACCGTCGAGGCGTTCCCCGCCGCCACGCTGCTCGAGGTGCACCTGGAAACCGGCCGCACGCACCAGATCCGGGTGCACCTGGCGGCGCTGCGGCACCCGCTGGTCGGCGATCGGACCTACGGCGCGGACCCTGTTCTGGCGCAGCGGCTCGGCCTGACCCGGCAGTGGTTGCACGCCCGCTCGTTGAGCTTCGCCCATCCGGCCGACGGCCGCGGCGTCACCTTCACCAGCGATTACCCCGACGACCTCGAGCGCGCCCTGGAGGTCCTGTGGTCGGCCGGTTGACCGGTCCGCCGCGCGGTGCGGCCGGCGGTCCCGGGGCGTGCGGTGCTGCGCCGGGTGGTCAGGATCGGGGCCACCCGGGACGGTGAGACGTGCTGCTCGGGCGCCTGCCTGATCAGGTTGACCAGCAACTCGAGGCCGCGGCGGCCCAACTCGTCGAAGTCCTGGCGGATGGTGGTCAGGGCCGGGATCAGGTACTGCGCCTCCGGAATGTCGTCGAAGCCGACCACGCTGACGTCCTGCGGCACCCGAATGCCCCGTTCGTGCAGCCCGTGCAGCAGACCGAGCGCCATCTGATCGTTGGCGGCGAAGATGGCGGTGACGTCGTCGCGGTCGGCCAGGTCGAGCGCTGCGTGGTACCCGGAATCCGCGCTCCAGTCGCCGTGCGTGAGCGGCGGCGGGGCGACGCCCCGGTCGGCGAGCGCCGCCCGCCAGCCCTCCACGCGCTCGCGTGCCTCCAGGAAGTCCGCCGGTCCGGCGATGTGCCAGACCGTGCGGTGCCCGAGGTCGAGCAGATGCTCGGTGGCCAACCGGGCGCCGGTGAACTGGTCGACGGACACCACCGGGATGTCACCCGGGTATCCGGCCTCGACCGCCACGATCGGTAGCGCCTCCGGCACGTTGTGGGCGCCACGCGCGGCGGACTCCTGCGGCGCGATGACGATCACCCCGTCCACCGACTGGTCCGCCAGCGCGTGGATCGCCGCGCGGACCGATCCGGCGTCCAGGTGCGACAGGCTGCTGAGGGTCACCGCGTACCCGGCGGCCCGGGCGGCGCGCTCGATGGCCAGCAGCGTCGACGCGGGTCCGTACAGCCGGGTGTCGAAGCTGATCACCCCGAGCACCCGCGATCGGTGGCTGGCCAGCCCGCGCGCCAGCGCGTTGGGCCGGTAGTCGAGCTGCCTGATCGCCGTCAACACCCGCTCCCGGGTGGCCGGACGGACATGGGGATGGTCGTTGAGAACCCGGGACACCGTCTGATGCGAGACGCCGGCCAGGCGCGCAACGTCGTGAATAACGGGCGTGGAATTCACACGGGCCATCGCTGCTCCTCGGTGGTTAGCGATCACAATATGGCCCGGTGCGGCGCTGATGCCAATGCCGCCCGAGCATTGTTGCATTCCGGCATCGGCGGCTGCTGAACTGTTGACATCACGGTATCCGCGGTCCAGACTAACGAACCAACACACCGAGCCGTCCTCGGGACTCCCCCATGGTCAGAGAGCAACGCGACGAGAGGCACGTGATTGTGATCGGTCACATGACTGCCGGCGGAGCGATCGGTGTCGTCCCCGCGGCGGTGCCGGGGTCCGGCCCGTCGAATCCCGCACCCGTGCGGATGGAACCGCCGTGCGGGCGGAGCCGCACGGCACGGATCCCGGCCGCGATCGATGAGATATGGCCGTGACGAACCCGTTGCCGCGCATAGCAAGTCCCGTCATGAGCGTGGCGCGTGGCGCCACCCGCCTCCGTCCCCGCACCGCGGCACGGACGTTGACCGCCGTTGACGGCCGGGAGGGCTGCGCTTCCTCGCCGTCCGCAACCCAGGAGCGCATCGAGCCAGGAAAGGAGCGTGCATGAATGGCATGACCCGGCGCCGTCACGCCGGTTTCGCACGGTCAGACCGCCGATAACCAAAGGAGTTGGGAATGAACAAGAAGTACCTCGGCATGGTGGCGTTGATCGCCGGCGCGGCCATGGCTCTCGCTGCCTGCTCGTCGTCCGGGTCGTCGGCGTCGGCGGGCTCATCGTCACCGGCGTCGGGTTCCTCGCCCGGATCTGCGTCGTCGTCCGGGGCGTCGGGCTCGGCGTCCTTGGCAGCCTCATCGTCCGGCTCGTCGTCGGGGTCCGCGGCGTCGTCGTCCGGGTCGTCGTCGGGATCCGCGGCATCGTCGTCCGGGTCGGCATCCGGCTCGGCCCCCTCGGGGTCGTCGTCATCGGCGTCCGGCAGCGGCGGCAGCATCGCCGGTTCGTCGGCGTTCAACGACGCGGCGCTCAAGGAACTGACCTCGAAGATCCAGGGCGCGATCGGCAGCAAGGACCTCTCGTCGGTCAAGATCGCGATGATCACTAACGGCACGTCCTCGTACTGGAACGAGGCCAAGGCCGGGTGGAACGATGCCATGAAGTGGCTCAAGGGCAAGGGCGCGACCGGAACCTTCCAGGAACCGACACAGGCCACCGCCACCAAGCAGGTCACCCTGCTGGAGACGCTGTCCACCCAGGGATACACGGGCTGGGGCGTGTCCGCCGTGGAGTCCAAGTCACTGGTCGGGCCGATCGCCTCGGCTGTCGGCAAGGGGATCTCGGTGATCGCCTTCGACTCGCCGCTGCCGAACACCAAGGCGCAGTTCTACATCGGGACGCCCAACACGGTGGCGGGTTGTCACGCGGGGACCGCGATGAAGCAGGCCATCGGATCCGGTGACGTGGTGGCGATCAGCGGGTCGCTCACCGCAGCCAACACCCAGGAGCGCGTCGCGGGCTTCAAGAAGTGCATGGGCTCCGGGATCAAGATCGTCCAAACGCTGAACGACAACCAGGACGTCCCGACCGCCGTGTCCGACCTGCAGGCGGCCATCCAGGCGAACCCGAACATCAAGGGAATCTACGGCGTCTACTCCTACGACGGTGGTGCCGCGGGACAGGCGGTGCAGGCCGCCGGCAAGGCCGGTAAGATCACCATCATCGCGGATGACGGTGAGGCGCAGACGGTCAAGTACGTCAAGAGCGGGCTGATCGCCGCCTCCATGCTGCAACGCCCCTACTACCAGGGCTACATGCTGGCGTACTGCCTGGCCGCCGACAAGGTCCTCGGTGAGGACGCCACGATGAACCTGGTCAAGCCGTACTTCGCGAAGGGGCTGGACAACACCCTGAGCACCGGGGTCGGCGTCATGACCAAGTCGAACGTCTCCGACTTCGTCGACTTCTGGCACGGGATCGGAATCGACTCCCAGTGATTTCAGCGATGCCGGAAGGGCACTCGATCCAGGCGGGAGGCATCACCGTCCGCCTGGATCGGGTGTCCAAGACCTACGGGCGCACGCAGGTCCTCGACATCGAGCACTTGGAGTTGCCGTTCGGGGCGGTAACGGGGTTGGTCGGCGAGAACGGTGCCGGGAAGTCCACCTTGCTCGGAACCCTGGCCGGCACCGTCACGCCGGATGACGGCAGTCGGATCGCCATCGGCGACGTGGATCTCGCGCTGGGTTCACCCGCCGCGAGCCAGGCCGCCGGGATCGCGATGGTCTCCCAGGAGTTCCCCCTGGTCAACCAGCTCAACGTCACCGAGAACCTGCTGCTCGGCCAGCGGCCGCAGGGCGGCTCACGGCTGATGTACGACTTCAAGGCGGCGGAGCGGGAGGCCAGGCGGATGCTGAAGGCGGTCAACCTGACCATCGACCCGCACGCACCGGTGTCCAGCCTCACCGTGCCGACCCGCCAGATGATCGAGATCGCCAAGGCGATCGGCCGTCGCCCGCGGCTGCTGATCCTCGACGAGCCGACGTCCGCCCTCGGTCCGGTCGAGGCGGATAAGGTGATCGCCGTGGCTCGCGCGCACGCGGCCGAGGGCGATGCGGTGCTGTTCGTGGGCCACCGGCTGGAGGAGGTCAGGCAGGCGGCGGATCGCGTCATCGTGATGCGCAACGGCAAACTCGTGGCGGACATGGATGTCTCGGAGGCGACCGACGAGCGGCTCATCCGCGAGATGGTCGGGCGGGAGAGCCTGGGCGAGATCGACACGAACCGCGCGGCCGGCCGGGACGCCCGGCAGGTGTTCGCCGCGGAGGATCTGACGGCCGATCGGCTCGGACCGGTGAGCCTGGAGGTGCGGGAGGGCGAGGTCCTCGGCGTTGCCGGTCTGATGGGTTCCGGGCGAAGCAGGTTGCTGCACACCATCTTCGGCGCCATTCCGGCCACCGGCGGACGCATGGTGCTGGACGGCGAGCCCTACCAGCCGGGGTCTGCCGGCGACGGGGTCCGGCACGGTATCGCGCTGGTGCCGGAGGACCGAAAGCAGCAGTCGATCCTGGCCGACCAGCCGGTCCGGTGGAACGTCACGCTGGTCACCCTGCGGGCGCTCGGCCGGCACGGCACGCTGTCCCGGCGACTGGAACGGCAACGGGCGCGGGAACTGGTGGATCACGCGCGGGTGCGACTGGCGACCATCGAGCAGCCGATCCGGTCGCTGTCCGGCGGGAACCAGCAGCGCGTGGTGTTCGGCCGGTGGTTCGCGGTCCAGCCGAAGCTGCTGCTGCTGGACGAGCCGACCCGCGGGGTGGACATCGGCGCCAAGGCGGAGATCTATCGCCTGATCGACGAGGCGCGAGGACGCGGCATGGCCGTCATCGTGGCCTCATCCGAACTCGAGGAGCTGTTCTTGCTGTCGAGCAGGATCGTCGTCTTCCGTCACGGTCGCATCGGCGATCGATTGTCCAGGGAGCAGTTCTCCAAGGAGCGGGTGCTCACCACTGCGAGCGGAGCGGGAGAGGGCAGTTGAACACCGAACCAGCCGCGAAACCCACGTCGACCGTGCTGGCAACCGATGCCGAACTCGGGCGGGAGGCCCCGCCGGGCCGGCTGCGCAGGCTGGCCGACATCCCGGAGTTCGGGGTCATCGCGGCCTGCATCGGCGTGTTCGTCGTCGTGACGATCATCCGACCGAGCTTCGCCAACGCGTCCAACCTCCAGGTCATCGGCCAGGACGTGGCGCAGTACGGCATCCTGGCGGTGGGGGAGTCGCTGACGATCCTGACCGCCGGCATCGATCTGTCCCCGGGGTCGCTGGTCGCGCTGACCGCGATGATCGCCGCCGTGCTGAGCGATTTCGCCAACCTCCCGGTCGCCCTGTGCATCGTGATCGCGATCGCGGTCGGGACCGTGGTCGGCTACCTGCACGGCTGGTTCATCACGAGGCTCGACGTGCCGCCCTTCGCCATCACGCTGGTGACGCTGACCGCAGCTGCCGGCGGGGCGTTGGCGATCACGCACGGCCAGCCGGTCGGCGACGTGTCGGGCTTCTTCGCGACCCTGACGCTGACGAAGTGGCTGGGCATCCCGGTCCCGTTGCTGATCTTCATCGTCGTGGGGGTGCTGGCCTGGTTCCTGCTGGAGCGCACCTATGTCGGGCGGGAGATCTATGCGGTGGGCGGCAATCGCGAGGCGGCGAGGCTGGCGGGCATCCCGGTGCACCGGCGGCTGATGCTGACCTACGTGATCAGCGGCGCGTGCGCCGGGCTGGTGGGCGTGATCGTCATCGGGCGCATTGGGGTCGGGGACCCCAGCGTCGGGAACGGCTGGGAGCTGGACGCGATCGCGGCGGCCGTGATCGGCGGCGTCAGCCTGTACGGGGGCGAGGGTCGCATGATCGGCGTCATCGCCGGCGTCGTGCTGCTGATGTTGATCAACAACGCGCTGATCGTGCTGAACGTCTCGCCGTTCTACCAGCAGGTCGCCCTGGGTCTGGTACTCGGCGTGGCCATCGTGGCGGACCGGATCCGCGCCAGGGCGCGGGGCAAGCCACGACGAAGACGCCTGCCCCAGTTCAGCGCGCACGGCAACGAACCGGCGCGCGAGGGCGGGTCGGCCCGCTGAACCCGCTTCGGATCAGGGCGCGATCGGCCAGCTGACGATCGTCGGCGGGATATCCGGGCGGATGCACCACTTGATCCCGGTCAGCACCGTCTCCGACGGGATCAGGAACACCGACCAGCCGTCGGCGGTGCTGCCAGGGGCGACCCCGACCGGGTAGGCCGGATGTGATGCCACCGCAACGCTGGCCTTGCCCAGCAGCACGCCCTGGTCGGACTCCAGCACCAGGTACAGGTCCCCGATCGGGTAGTAGTGCACCTGGCCGGTGTTCTGCACGGAACTGTGCACCAGCACGGCGCGCTCACCCGGCTCCATGCGGTAGCCGGCGTCGGTGAGCACCTGGTCGCCCGGGTCGGTCACGTCGAGGATGCTGACCACGAGCTGCTCGCCGGCCGGGCCCGCGACGGTGCGGCCGCCCCAGGTCGCCGCGCGGTCAGCCGCCGGTGCATCGTTCGAGACGTCGGCGGTGACGTCGACGCCGGCGTTGGCCGACGCGGGAGCCTGCGTCCCCGTGCCTGGGTCGTCCAGGCGTGCCCAGGAGGAACTGCCCGCCGGCCCCCACAGCGCACCGGGATCCTCAACCGGGGACGGCGCCAGGGCAGGGTCCGGCGGTTCCGATGGCTGCTCCTGTGGCTGCTCCGGTGCGGACGGCTGCGCC